>JAIRLG010000061.1 GCA_031259625.1 Puniceicoccales bacterium | reverse complement strand
AATCCTGTCAAGCGGTTGCAACGCCTCGAGTTCATCCGCCAGGGCCCGTCGGTCGAAATGCTCGTCGAGTCCAGCGGGTATCTCTACAAAATGGCCCGCCGCATCGCCGGCGCCGCGATGGCCATCGCCCTCGGCCGCCTCTCCGCCGAAGAGATTCTGAATGCCTTCTTCCGACAGGAAAAGAATGAGAAAATCCCCACCGCCCCGGCTAAGGGATTGTTTTTGGATTACGTCTCTTATGGAGAAACCCTCGTCAAATCATAGGCCGCCCAATCTATTATTGAACGGCGCATTCACCTTGTGGAGAATCCATACCCCCTCGTAGATTCGCGCATCTTTCTGACAGAAGATTCCTACCTTGTGGTGGAGAAATCCTGTAAAAAGCTAATGTAGGGCCTAGGGCAATCTCCTTTGGGGCCGGCTTTGGATTCCGGAGGAATCACGGCCCGCGGAGCGGGCCGCCCCGGGGCCAGGACAAATTTCTTTGTCCTGGCCCCGGGCAAAGCCGGCCTAAAGAGGAACCTTCTCCCATATCTTCCGCTACGTCAAGCGAAAAGTCTCCCTGCTGGTCTCCCAATATCTTCCGTTATATCAAGCGAAAAAACCTTCTGCTGATTTCCGGATCCCTTCAGCTACGTCAAATGGAAAAGCCTCAGGCAAAAAATCTCCCTGCTAGCTTTTAAATGCCTTCAGGTGCGCCAGATGGAAAATCCCTCAGGGGAAAAATTTCTTTGCTGGCGAGGTTCTTTCCTAAATTTTCAAGGTTCCTTCGTTGCCGTCGCTGCGCTGTCTTTGGAGCCCCCTGGGCTCGGCTCGCTCCGCGAGCCCCAGGCCGGGAATGGCCCTTTGGGCCATTCCCGGCCTGCAAAGACAGCGCAGATCCTTAAAGTCCCCGGCGCCCTAGGCAAATCTCAAAGCCTTCCGCCGCTTGAATTCCGCCTACTGCTGGATTTCAAGCAAATCTTAAAGCTTTCCTCAATCTAAACTCCGCCTGTTTGCCGTCATTCCACTGCTGAACGGGCCTCAGGTAGCCGACCACACGGGAGTAGACCTCCGTCGCCCTGTCGCAGCGGGGACAGCGGGGCTGTTCGCCGGCGAGATAGCCGTGGTCCGGACAGACGGAAAAGGTCGGCGTGAGCGAGAAGTAGGGCAGGTGGTAATGCTGCGCGACCTTTTTCACCAATCCCTTCACCACTTCGGGATCCTCCAGTCGCTCGCCCAAAAAGAGGTGCACGACGGTGCCGCCGGTGAATTTCGTCTGCAGCTCGTCCTGATGCTCGAGAACGGCAAAAAGATCCTCCGTATGGTGGACCGGCACGTGGACGGAATTGGTGTAGAATGGCGCCTCGCCGCTGGCCCCATCCGCACCGTCGTTGGCCGCCTCGATCGCATCCCCGAAGCAGTGCTTGTCCTTGCGGGCCAGGCGGAAGGAAGTGCCCTCCGCCGGCGTGGCCTCCAGGTTGTAGTGATGCCCCGTCCGGCACTGGTACTGGACCAGCCGCCGACGCATGAAGTCCAGAACTTCGAGGGCGAAGGCTTTACCCTCCTCGCCGGTGATGGGCTCGCCGAGGAAATTCAGACAGGCCTCGTTCATCCCCACCAGGCCGATGGTGGAGAAATGGTTCTGCCAATAATGCCCGAAGCGCTGCTTGATCCGGCCGAGGTAGAAGGATATATAGGGGTAGAGCTGGCGCTCGCTCAGCTGCTCCAGAAAGCGGCGCTTGATCTCCAGGCTCTCCTGAGCGAGGTCCATCAGCCGTCCCAGTCTATCGAAGAACTCCGCCTGGCTCTGGGCCAGATAGGCGATGCGGGGGAGATTGAGGGTCACGACGCCGATGCTGCCGGTCAGGGGATTGGCCCCGAACAGCCCGCCCCCGCGCCTTTCCAGCTGCGTATTGTCGATGCGCAGGCGGCAGCACATCGAGCGCGTATCCTCCGGCTTCATGTCGGAGTTGATGAAGTTCGAGAAGTAGGGAATGCCGTATTTGCCGGTCATCTCCCAGAGGCCGCGCAGGTTGGGATTGTCCCAGTCGAAGTCCTTCGTCAGGTTGATCGTCGGAATCGGAAAGGTCATGACCCGGCCGCGGGCATCCCCCCGGGTCATCACCCGAAAGAGCGCCCGATTGAAGACGTCCATCTCCGCCTGGAATTCCCCGTAGGTGGCGGACTGCAGCTCCCCGCCGATGATCACCGGCTCGGCGGCCAGGTGCTCGGGGCAGAAGAGGTCCAGGGTGATGTTGGTGAAGGGGGTCTGGAAGCCGACCCGGGTGGGGACGTTGATGTTGAAGACGAACTCCTGCAGGGCCTGCTCCACCCGGGCCTCGTCCAGCCGGTCCTGGCGGATGAAGGGGGCCAGGAGGGTGTCGAAATTGGAAAAGGCCTGGGCACCGGCCGCTTCCCCCTGCAGGGTGTAGAAGAAGTTCACCACCTGCCCCAGGGCCGTTCGAAAATGCTTCGGCGGCTGGGCCTCCAGCTTGCCGGCGACGCCGCAGAAGCCCTCCCGCAGCAGGTCGGCCAAGTCCCAGCCCACGCAGTAGACGGACAGCTGGCTCAGGTCGTGGATGTGGAAATCCCCGGATTCGTGGGCCTGGCGTATTTGGGGCGGATAGACACGGTGAAGCCAATAGTTCTGGCTCATCTCGCCGGAAAGGTAGTTGTTAAGCCCCTGCAGCGAGTAGGACATGTTGCTGTTTTCCCGCACCTTCCAGTCCGAGCGCGAGAGGTAGCGATCGACGTTCTCGACGTCCTGCCGATGCGGGAGCTCCGGCCCGTGGCGGCGGTCGCGGGCGATGACAAAGGCCTTGGCGGCCAGCAGAAACGGCGAGCGCAGCAGGCAGGTCTCGATGGCCTCCTCGACGGCGGCCGGGGTGATTTCAACCCCCGAAGCGGTCTTCTCCCACAGTTTCGACAGGACTTCGCGGGCCAAGTCCCAGGCCTGGGAGCTCCCGTATTCCCCGGTCGTCCGTCCGGCCTCCAGAAAGATCTGGTAGATCTGCCCGCCGAGGGCGGTCTCATCTCCCTTCTGGCCGAGGGGAAGGGACAAGGCTTTCAAATCGCTGGAATGGAACATGGTATTTTCAAGGTTTTCAGACTACATATGGCACGCATATCCGTGCCTTTTGCGCATATATATCATTTTCCCACCTCAGTCCAGCTTTTTTTTCGGAAGCGCTTCCCCGGGGAGAAAAATCCGCTTCGGGGGCGGAATTGTGGAGCGGCTCCAGACCCATGGGCGCGGAATGATGGCGGTGTCGATGCCAACGAGGTCCGGACGCAGCTGCGTCATGGCGCCACCGGAGGTCCTTGATGCCAATCCGCCTAGAAGACCTCGTTCCGCCGTTCGAGAAGCGGCGCCGCCACCGGCTAGGGAATCGTCCCCTGGAATCCGCCGCAGAGCCTTCGGCGGAGAATGGCACAGGTGCTGCCATTGGGGCCTCTTCTGGCCGGCTTTGCCCGGGCCCCCGGACAAAAAAATTTTGTCCGGGGGCCCGGGGGTGGCCCGCGAAGCGGGCCACGATTCCTTCGGAATTCAAAGCCGGCCAGAAAAAACTGTAAGGTGAAGGCCCGATGAACGCGGCCATTCTCCGGAGAAATTTCCACACGAGAAATGCGCCGTTTTCCCCTGTCGAGGAAGGCGGAGGTCCGCATCAAAATTTCCATGGGGCCATCCTCTTCGGAGAACCCTTGACTCTTCTCCCCTGAAGTTATCCCTGGTGGGATGAAAACCTGGGACCAGGGCCAGATCCTCCTCACCGGCGGGGCCGGCTTCATCGGCAGCGCGCTGCTGTGGGAACTCAACCGGAGGGGCTGCGAGGACGTCCTCATCTGCGATTCCCTCGGGCAGGATGAGCGCTTCCGGAACCTCATCCCCCTGCGCTTCGCCGACCTCCTCTCGCCGTCGGAACTGCTGGATTGTATCGGCCGTGACGGGGCAAGATTGGAAAAGATCTCCTGCATCTTTCACCTGGGCGCCTGCGCCAATACGGCCGAGAGCGATGCCGATTTCCTGATCCGGAACAATTATGGGTTCAGCCGGCAGCTGGCCGAATGGGCCGTGGCGAGGGAGATCCGTTTCGTCTATGCCTCTTCGGCGGCCACCTACGGAGCGGCGGCTCCGGGCATGCCCGACGACCGGGAGCGGCTGCCGTACCTGCGCCCGCTCAATATCTACGGCTACTCCAAGCATCTCTTCGACCTCTACGCCCTACGGCGGGGATTTTTGTCCCAAATCTACGGCCTGAAGTATTTCAACGTCTTCGGTCCCAACGAGTATCATAAGGGCCCGATGATGAGCTTCATCCCCCGGGGCGTCCGGCAGATCTCCGAGGACGGGACGCTGCGCCTTTTCCGGAGCCACCGGCCGGACTGTGCGGATGGCGAGCAGACCCGGGATTTTCTCTACGTCAAGGATGCCGTGCGGATGAGCCTTTTCCTGGCCGAAGTGCCTGCGGTTCAGGATGGAGTGCCGACGGGGGGGATTTACAACCTCGGTTCCGGTATTGCTTCCCGCTGGATCGATCTCGCCCGAGCCATCGCCGAGGCCGTAGGAGTGCCCCTTCGGGTCGAGTACATCGACATGCCGGAGGCTTTGAAACCCCAGTACCAGTACCACACCCTGGCTGACATCCGAAAACTGCGGCACCTCGGCTACCAGGAGGAAATCACACCCCTGAAAGAAGCGGTCCAGGATTACGTCCGGCACTATCTCCTACCTTCCCGAAAATACCTCGGCGAGGGGGAGGCCTAGGTTGGCGCGACGGCCCCTTGGCGAAGCCAAGGCGGCCCCCGAGGGGCGCGAAGCGCCCCTCGGGGGCCGTGGTTGGCGCGCGGCGTAGCCGCGCGTCAACGGGCCGTCGCGCCGGTAGTCAGCAATCGTCGACCAGAATGAGAATGAGGCGGCACTCACGGTCGATGCACGCGAAGAGAAAGGAGACAAATCCTATTTTCCCAGAGAAGAACTCAGCCGTGGGCCAGGGCGACGACGTCGACGGTTTGAAATCCGTTCCGGACGAGGACGGCGGCGCATTCCCGGACCGTCGCACCGGTGGTCAGCACATCGTCGACCAGGACGAGGCGGCGCCCGCGGTCGACGCGCCCGGCCCGGCGGTGGAGGGCAAAGGCCCCTTCAACGTTCCTCCGGCGTTCATTGGGACTCAGCTGGGTCTGGGAGGGGGAATTTTTCCGCCGGCGGAGGAGGGCCATGACCGGCGAACCCGAGGCACGGGACAGGGCTCGGGCAATCGCCTCGCTCTGGTTGTAGTCCCGCTGCCAGAGCCGCCGCCAGTGGAGCGGTACGGGCACCAGAATCGCCCCGGCGAGGGTGTTGCCCCACTCGGGATGCTGCCGGAGAATTTTTTCGAGATCCGTGATCAGGTACTCGCCGTCGCGGTACTTCAGGGCATGGATCCATTCCCGGGGCAGGCCCCGAAAGTTCCAGAGGTAGCGCACCCGCCGCAGTGGGGAATTTGGGCCCTGGCCGGAAGGCCGAGCTGTGCCGGCGGTAGGGGAAAGGGGATCATTTTCTCCGGAGAAGGGAGAGGCCTTTTCCCCAAAGAGCTCTGGGGTCAGGGAAAAGCCCTGGAGTTGGGAGGAATCGGGATCTCGCGGCTCCAGCGAGCGGCGGCAGAACTCGCAGACGTGCCAGGCCTCCGCCCCCTGAATTGCCCGGAGGCAGAAGAGGCAGTGGCGCGGGTAGAAAAAATCCAGCATCGGCTGCGCCAGCCGGCGGAAGCTTCGGAGAACTGGTTCCAGGGCACTCATCCCGATTTTCCAGGCGTGAAGGGGACTGGAGCTTTCCCAAAAAAATCGCTCAGGGCTTCTCCTGGTCGACCCAGCGGCCGATGGACTCGATGATCCACTCGTCGATCTCCTGATCGTTGGCCCGGAGGACCGTCTGGCCCAGCTTTTTGCCCATGAGGTCTTTGCCCAGCGGTGAGCGGTAGGAGAGGATGTTCCTGTCCGGATTACCGTCCCAGGCCCCGAGGATGGAGAAAGTCTCGGTTCTTTTCGTGTCGCGGTGGCGCAGGGTCACGGTGGAGCCGATGGAAATGCCGTCGGCATCGGCCTCTTCGAAGTGGATGACCTGGGCCCGGGCCAAATCCTTCTCCAGCTGAGCCCTGAGGGCTAGGAGCGTTTCTTGGTCCTGGCGAGCCATCTTGTACTCGGAGTTCTCCCGCAGATCTCCTTCCTCCTTGGCCACCTGAATCGCCCGCTTGTTCTCCGGAATCCGGCGCGAGAGGAGGTCTTCGTACTCCCGCCGCTTGGCCTCCAGGCTCTCCTGCGACACCTTCAGGGTCTCCTGCTCCTCGACGTCCTTCTGGACATCCTTCATGACCAGGCTCTGGACCTGGGGGAAGAGCTTGATGAAGCGCGCCAGGAGCGATTTCTTGGTCAGGGCATTGAACCCCTGGCTGGTCCACAACATCTGGGCCAGGTCGCGGGCCTCTTCCGCCGAAGCGTCGGCCAGCAGATCGGGGATCAGGTTGTAATCCTTGCTCAGGAGCTCCGCCAGGGGAATGCGCTTGTTGCCCGAGAGGTGTACGGCTTCCATATCGACCGCGCGGAAAATGGCCCGCAGGAGCGCGACTCCTATGAGCTGCCCGTCGATGACGTCGGCAAAGCGGCGCGCGTGGCGGTTCTTGAGTATCCAGTGGAGCACCGGTGCCTTCAGCGTGTGCTCCCGCAGCCAGCGCAGGAAGTAAGCGGCGACGACGTCGGCACAGCCGCGTTCCATGAAGAACGCCACGCAGTCGCTGATGAACTTTTCCGAACCGTTCCTCAGCAGCTGCGCACAGCGCTCCTCCCATTCGTCGGGATAGGCACAGGCCACGAGGTTCAGGAACTGGGCACTGTAGCGGGGAACCAATGCCTCTGCCAGCGGGCTGAGATGGTTGCCGGCCTCGAGCAGGATCGACTTGGCCGATGGCTCGACGAAATCCGCCGTTTCTCCCTGGATTTGGAAGAGGTGGTCGCGGAGGAAGCAGGCCTGCAGCCTTTTGGCGATGGGCAGTGGGGAGTCACCGGTGATGGCCGCCTGCAGGGCCTCGACAAAGACTGGAATGTGGTCGATGAGCCCCAGGCGATGCTCCTCCGAGAGCTGGAGAATTTTTTCCAGAACGGAAATTTTCCCCATCGCCTCACGGTGCAGGTCGAACTGGCGGAGCAGGTCGGTGACCGCGTCCAGGGGCTCTTCGCAGAGGGCGAAGGTATTGGGCTTTCCCTCCACCGGCCGGATGCGCCCATCTTCCGCCATGAGCTTCTGGGTGCGATTCCACCAGCTGCGATAGGCCGAGACTCCGATGATGGGCCTGAAGTGGCGTTCGATCTCGCTGGCGAGGATCTGCGTCTGCTGGTTTTCCCTCATCATCTGCAGGATCAGGCCGATGGGATCCTCTTTGATCTGCTTCTTCAGCCCCTCGGAGTCCTGCTGGAAGCGGACCAGCAGGTGCTGCTCATCCAGAACTTCCAGCTTCCGGACACAGAATTCCGGATCCATCAGGTGATTCTTGGGCCCCTCCTCGAAGTCGAGGACGAAGCGATCCAGCACCGCATCGTAGTGCTGTATCTTGCCGAATCCCCAGCTGGCGTGCAGGCAATAGGCTCCCGCCATCATGCGTTCCACCTTTTCCTGAGCCTGGGCCAGAGCCGGATGCTTTTTGAAGATCGATTCCGATGCGTTATCCATAAACCTGCAGTGATGTGTTCAAATGATCCCTCTGGACGGATGAATGTCTATTTTTGCCCTACAAGCAGGGGGACTGTCAATGTTTTTCGCCATTTCCGCTGACCGATGAGAAGAAATGCTTTTCCCAGGGCCCGGAAACGCAAGTGCGAAATTTTTACTTTTCGCTGACGGGTCTAAGATTAAAAAAGCCCCATGGCATTTCTTCCGTCCGTCCTGGCCATTTTAGAGGACTGTCTGCGGCGCTACCCCTGCCTGGTACCTTGCCGCCCGGAGATCGAAGGGGCCTACGACTGCCTGCGCCTCGCCTTTCAGAAAAAAGGAAAGCTCCTGCTCTGCGGCAATGGGGGGAGCGCGGCGGACTGCGGCCACATCGCCGGTGAGTTGCTGAAGAGCTTCCGCTGCCCGCGGCCCCTGCCGAAAGAGGGGTATCAACTCCTGGGGGATGAGCTGGCCCGGAACCTGCAGGGCGCGCTGCCGGCCCTGGCGCTGCCGGATTTCGTCGCCATCGCCACGGCCTATGCCAACGACTGCGATCCGTCCTACACCTTCGCCCAGCTCACCTGGGCCTTCGGCCAGCCCGAAGATATTCTCTGGGGCCTCAGCACCTCCGGCAACGCGAAGAATGTCTGCCTGGCCGCCCGAACCGCCCGGGCCAAGGGGATGAAGGTCATTGGACTTTCCGGCGAGAGCGGCGGTCATTTGAAGGCCCTCTGCGATGTCTGCATCTGCGTACCGGAGCGGGAGACCTATAAAATCCAGGAATTGCACCTGCCGATCTACCATGCCCTCTGCGCCATGCTGGAGCAGCATTTTTTCGCCTAATGGAGGAATTGGGCCTTGCTCCCGAATTTTTCCCCTGCTAAAATGCGCCTCGCTAGCCATATGCCCATGAATCCGTGCCGAAAGGATTGCTTCAACGATCTGATTTTCCAGGAGGCGGAGAAGATCGCCGAGGCGGCCCATTGCGCCGCCCTGATGATCTTCGGCGACACGATGGCGGAGTGGAAGGGTCTGAACATCCCCTTTGAAAAGGAGAAGATCATTCTCGTGACCCGGAAGGCCGGCGATTTTCCGGAGAAGGATCATTTCGATCATCTCATCGAGGTCGCCTCGACCACCCCACAGCGATTCTCCCAGCGGCGAAGCGCGATCGTCATCGGCACGACCCGGGGCATTTTTTCCGTTAACGAGAGGATCTGCTGTGTCGCCGGCGTCGCCGGCAGCAATAGCTTCGACACCATCGCCGTCGTCGACGTGAGGGATGAAATGGAGTCGATGGCCCTGTTGAGGGGGAAATCGCTGCCGTCCGACATCCAGCCCTCCGTGCTGGAAAGTGTTCTCTCCGTGGCCTCCGAGATCGCCGTCGAGGGCCGGGAGGGTCGGGCCATCGGCTGCCTCTTCATCCTCGGGGACAGCGAGCAGATTCGGCCCTATACCTGCCCGCTCGTCCTCAATCCCTTCCACGGCCACGCGGAGGAGCAGCGGAATATTCTCGATCGCTTCGTCGTCGAAACGGTCAAGGAATTCGCCTCCCTCGACGGCGCCTTCATCATCCGCAGCGATGGGGTCATCGAGGCGGCGGGCATCATGATCCAGACGCCCAAGATTTGCCCCATTCAGCTTCCTCTGGGCTTGGGGACCCGCCACGCCGCAGCGGCAGCCATCTCCTCCCTGATCCCCTGCGTCGCCATCGCCGTCTCCCAGAGCACCCGCCGCGTCACCTGCTTCCACCGCGGCGAAATGCT
>JAIRLG010000064.1 GCA_031259625.1 Puniceicoccales bacterium | reverse complement strand
CGTCAAGAGAAAATGAACTCTGCGAAAGACACTCGTTTTTCTTGACTTGATGTCAGGTGTCCTTGGCTTTAGGCGAGAAAATAGCATTTATGGAAGGCAGGTTTTTCGTCGTGAAAGGTAAGTTCTTCATTTTATTAGGATTCTGTTTGGCCTTATCCGCTTGTACTACGCTCGAGTTGGCTAAGGTCAAAAAACAGCTGAATGATCCTAATTTGTCCGAGTATGAACGGGAAACTTTGCTCACAGAAAAAGATCGTCTCAGTTTTTTGGATGAGGGATTTTTGTCCGGAGACGCGGCCTATCTGGCCCATTTGCGGTCTTGTTTGAGGCATGATCCGATGGATCCTGATTTGAATGAAAAATTCCTTGTGGCCCAGAGGGATGCCTATAACCGAAGAGAAAAAATGGCGAGGAGTTGCCTGTATTATTAATAAGAAAAATGGCTGGGCTAGGGGTGTGTTATTGAAAAGGTAGGGGATTCTTATGGAGGGAACAAGGGATTCGGGAGATGTTTGGGGTACTGGGAAAGGATTTTTTCCCTTGTGGGCGTTTCTTCCGCGCGATGGCCCTTTGCGAAGCAAAGCTGGTGCCGGCGCGGAGCGCCGGCGCCTAGGTCGCAGCACCCCCTTCTGGAGGAAGGGGGCTGCGACCTGGCCATCGCGCGGGAAGGGGATTTTTGAAGCCAAAGGTGGCTAAAGCACGCGAGTCCGTAGTGCTCGGCTAGTCCGCCTCGCCGGGGTTTTCGTCGTGGACGAGGCCCTTCTCCCGCAGGAGTTCCATGATCCGCGCGGCGCGATTGTAGCCGATCTTGAGCTTGCGCTGGAGGAAGGAAGTGGAAGCGTGCTGGTGGGAACGGATGATCCCCAGGGCTTGGGGGATGAGCTCGTCCTCCCATTCCTCGCCGGTGCTGGGGTCGCTGTCGCCGCCGAGGTCGATCTGCTCCTGCACTTCCTGGGCGTAGTGGGGTTCGCCGTTCCGCTCCCGGAGAAAACTGACGATCTGCCCGATCTCGTCGTCCGAGACCAGTGCCCCCTGGGCCCGCAGGATCCCCAGTGGCCCCGGCGTCGAGACCAGCATGTCGCCGTAGCCCAGCAGGGTTTCGGCCCCCCCCGTGTCCAGAATCGTCCGGCTGTCCACTTTGGAGGCGACTTTGAAGGCGATGCGGCAGGGAAGGTTCGCCTTGATGATGCCGGTGATGACGTTGACCGAGGGCCGCTGGGTGGCGAGGATCAGGTGAATGCCCGCTGCCCGGGCCAGCTGGGCCAGGCGCGCGATGCCGGTCTCGATGTCGCTCGGCGCCACCATCATCAGGTCGGCGATCTCGTCGATGATGCAGACGATGGTGGGAAGCTTTTTCTCGGGCAGGACGGTGTCGGCTACGGCCTCTGCCTCGACCTGCCGGAGGGCCTGCCGCTCCTCGGCCGACAGCTCCTGTTCCGCCGCCGCCGCGGCGAGCTGGGCCTCCCGATCCTTGAGTATCTTGGCGTTGAAGCCCGCGAGGTTGCGCACGCCGGCCCGGGCGAATATCTGGTAGCGCTGCTCCATCTCGCCGATGAGCCATTTGAGCGCATTGGGCACTTTTTTCGGATCGGTCACGACGGGGATCAGCATGTGCGGCAATTGGTTGTAGCCCTGCATCTCCACGATTTTCGGGTCGACCATGAGGAAACGCAGGTCGTCCGGCGTGGCGTGGTAGAGCAGGGAGGCGATGATGGCGTTCAGACATACGGTCTTGCCGGCACCGGTCGCGCCGGCGATGAGCAGGTGCGGCATGCGGGCGAGGTCTTGGATCAGCGGCTCACCGGTGACCGTCCGGCCCAGGACGATGGGGATTTCCGCCTGGTTCTGGGACCATTCCTCCGAGTTGAGGATTTCCCGCAGGCGGACGGTGAGGGCATGGCGGTTGGGGATTTCGATGCCGACGCAGCCTCTGCCCGGCACCGGGGCCAGGATGCGGACGGAACGGGCGGCCAGGTTCAGGGCGATGTTCTTGTCCAAACTGAGGATTTTTTCGACCCGCACCCCGACCTCCGGTGTCAGGTCATAGCGGGTGATCACCGGCCCGCAGTGGATCTCGCCCGCGTGGACGCTCACGCCGAACTGGGCGAGGGTTTCGACCAGCCTTTCCGCCACTTCGGCGCAGTTCTCCGGCGGCAATTGCTTCGTATCTCCCCGTTCGAGCAGATCCAGCGGGGGGAAGAGGTAATCCCCACGGTGCCGGGTTGGGCCCAGGGGAGTGCCGACGGCAGTCCCCGCCCTCCCGACCGCATCCGCCGTTCCGGATCGGCCATAAGGAACTTCCTTCGGAGGAAGGGCCGCCGGCGGGATCGGGGCCGAGGCAACGCTTGCCGCTCTGGAAATAACGGCCGATGGCCTAGAAATGGCTTGCGGCTTCTCCTTCTTCGGCTCCGGCGGGTCGCTTTCGGGGACCTTCGGGTCCCGTCGTCGAAAGAGGACTCTGCCCAGTCGGCCGATGAGGCGCAGGGTGAATCGGAAAAGACGTCCCGTCCAGCGGAGAGCCTGGGCCAGAGCGCGCCAGATCTGGAGGACACAGCGAGCCAGCTGCAGCCCGCGCCGGTAAAAGAGGCATCCCGTCGAGGCCTCGCGGGAGAAGAGGAGGCAGGCGGAGGCCAGGCCTAGGCTGAGCAGGAAGGCCCAGCTGCCGACGAGGCCGAGGGCATGGAAGCAGGGGTTTTCCCAAAAATGTCCCCAGAGGCCGCCCAGGCCGGCGCTGAGGTGGGTGGCCGGCCAGGAATAGGCCGGAAGGGGATGGCTTCGCTCGTAGAGGCGGCCGAGGGTGGCGGCGCAGGAGAGGAAACCGAGCGTCGCGAGCCGGCGGAGCCAGCCCCAGGCCTGTCCTCGGGTCAGGAGGGGGAAGAGTCCGTACCACAGGCCGACGAGGAGGGTCAGGGGCCAGGCCAGGCCCAGGAGCCGCAAGCCCCAGAAGGAGAGGAAGATTCCCCAGCTGCCGACGAGGTTTTCCCCCGCATGCCGGGCCGCTGCGGTGCTCACGAAAGCACTTTGCTGGGGCTGGAAATCCACGAGCGCGATGCCGGCCAGGAGGGCGATGAGGAAGAGGCAAAGGCTCCAGAAAAAGCGCCCTACGCCCCGGGGAGGGGCTTCCGGCCTGGGACTGTTTTTTTTGGCTTTCACGCCCTCAGGGGAATGCGGTATTTCTAGAAACTGTCGATGGCCAAATCAGTTTGGTTTTGTCTTTCCTGTCCCCAGGGGAATGCGGTATTTTTAGAAACTGTTGATGGCTAGATCAGTTTGCGGCTTTCGATTCCTGCGGAATCGGCGGCCCGCGCCGCGGGCCGCACAGGAGGGCGAGAAAAAAGAATTTTTTCTCGCCTTCCTGGAAAGCCGGCCAGAAAAAAGCCAGCAAAAGAGCAGTTGTTCAGTGAAGAATAGTTATTCAACAGAAAACCAACCGGCTAGCCAAAAGGCCAAGCGGCCAGCAATCAGCCAACCATTTGGCAATAAAGCCGGCCAGAAAAAACCAACCAAGCGACTAGCGAGTCAGCCAGGTGGCCGTCCAAAAACCAAACAGCTGGCTATCCAGCAGAAAAAAGCCAGCGAGCCGGCGAAGAGCCGAGCATCCAGCAAAAAAGCCGGTCAGCCAACCAGCCAGACCAAGGAAAAACCAATCCAACCAACAACCAGCCCAGCAAAAAGCTAAGCCGGCCCAGCCTTCACAGCTGGCTCTCCATTTCCCACTTGAATAACCTGGGGAAATCCCTTCCGTACCCACCATCCGAGCCCTGGGGGATTAGCTCAGCTGGTTAGAGTGCTTGCATGACACGCAAGAGGTCACTGGTTCGAGTCCAGTATCTCCCACCA
>JAIRLG010000022.1 GCA_031259625.1 Puniceicoccales bacterium | reverse complement strand
TTTTTCGCCGTCGGGCTCCAGACCCTGGTCGACGTGGTGCAGCGTTTTGGCATTCGCTGGGACTTGCTCCTGCTGCAGAGTGTCAATTTCGTCGCCATGGCGATCGCGCTCTACGCCTTCGCCTTCCGGCCGATTATGAGGGTCATGGATGCGCGGCGGGAGAAGATCGCGGAGGGCTTGGCCCGGACGGAGGCGGCGGCGGGCAAGCTGCGGGAGGCCGAGCGGATGAGCCAGCAGATGATCAGGAACGCCGAGGGCAAGGCGCAGCAGATCATGGCGGAGTCCCGGAGACAGGCCCAGAACTACGCATCGGAACAGCAGAAGCTGGCCCAGACGCGGGCCGAAGGTTTGCTCCAGGAGGCCCGGACGGTCATCGCCCAGGAGCGGGAGCGGGTGCTGGCCGAGATTCGCCGCGGGATGGGCGCAATGGTCGCCGATCTGGCGGAACAGGTCTTGGAAAATCAGCTCGGGGCTGCCGAGCGGGAGCAATACATGCGCCTGACCAGGGCCCAACTGGAGAGGAAGGTCCGATGAGGACGAAACGATCGCGGCGGAAAATCGCCGATCTTCTGGCCGCAACTTCCTGGGATCCGCTGCGGCCGGATCAGCTGTCCCCGGAGCGGGTGGAAGCCGTCCTGAGCCTTATGGGCGAATACCCTCCGGTGGAGGCTTCGCGGCTGCGGCGGCTCTATGGGCCTGCCCTGGAGGCGTCCTTTCGGCGCCGCTGCGTGGAGGTCGAGTACTGCGGGCCGTACACGGCGCCGTTTTTCGAGCAGCTGCGGGACAGATTTCAAGAGAAGGGCCCTCCGTTGAGCTATGTGGCGCGGGAGAATCCTCAGCTGCTCTCCGGCCTCCGGGTGCGCTGTGGCGACCGCATCTGGTCGAGAAATGTGCGGGATAGTCTCGATGCCTTTCGCCGGTCCCTTCCATGAAGGGGGAATTTCGTCCAAGGATGAGGCGGTTGCTATCTGGAGATGTCCTGTCAAGAAGTGAGGGCCGTTGCGGGTAGATGGACCTAGGGGCCCCGGCCGCTGTCTTTGGCTCCCTTCGGGAGCGGCCCGCTGCGCGGGCCCCAGCGCCGCCGGGGGGGCCTCCCCCCGGCGGCGCTGCAAAGACAGCGGCCCAACAACAGCCTGGCCTGGGCCGGAGGGGAGCACCGGGTCGTTTTCGATGAGGAGGGGGACGTTTTCGATGGAGGAAGAAGAGTTATCCCACCGGAGGGGGGAGATGAAACTGGGGCAGAACCACGCCGCCTGGGACGTGGTCCAGCCCCTGTGCATGCTCGGCCTGTTGGCCCTGGGAATCACGACGATCTATTCGGCCCAGCTCAGCTTCGGCGGTGGGCAATGGAAGGCGCAACTCGCCTGGGCCGCCCTCGGCCTCGGGCTTTACGTCGTGGTTTCCCGCATCGACTACGAGGCCTACCTGCGCCAGGCCCATGGGCTCTACTTCATCGGCATTGGACTGTTGTTGTTGCTCTGGACGCCACTGGGAATACGTCGCTTCGGAGCCCTGCGCTGGCTGGGACTGGGGCCCCTGCACTTCCAGCCCTCGGAATGGGCCAAGGCGGCGACGCTCTTTCTGGTGGCGAGCCTCCTGGCCCGCTCGGATATCGGAAAGCTGAGGCATTCGTGGCCGACCCTACTGAAGATAGCGGCCGTGTCGTTCCTGCCGATGCTGCTGATCTTCCTCCAGCCCGACCTGGGCTCCGCGCTGGCCCTGCCCCCCATGGTCTTCGCCCTGCTCTTCCTCTCGCCCCTCTCGGGCAGGTTCTTTCTCAGCGTCCTGGGCATCGCCCTGCTCGGCCTCTCCGTCGTCACCTGGGACATCTATGCCTACCGCCTCTACCTGGACGCCCACCATCTGAATCCCCTGAAGCACCGGGGCCAGTACGAAGCCCGTTCCTATTTGCCCCTGAAGGATTACCAGCGGAACCGCATCCTGGCCTTCGTGTCGCCGCAGGTGGTGGATCCGCAGGGCACGGGGATCAGCTGGAACCTGCGCCAGTCGCTGATGGCGATCGGCTGTGGGGGCTGGAAGGGTCGGGGGTTCTGCCAGGGCAAGCAGTCGAACTTGGGCTATCTGCCGCCGTCGGTGGCTACGAACGACTTCGTCTTCTCCGTCCTGGCGGAGGAATGGGGCCTCTTGGGCGGACTGCTCCTGCTCCTGCTCTACGGCCTCCTGCTCGCCGATGCCCTGCACATCGCCGCGCTGGCCCGGGACAGCTTCGGGGCCTTCGTCGCCGTCGGCACCGCCGTCCTGTGGATGATGCACATCGGCATCAACATCGGCATGACCCTAGGCCTGATGCCCATCACGGGCATACCGCTCCCGTTCGTGAGCTATGGGGGTTCCTTCCTGCTGCTCAGTTGCTTCTTGCAAGGGGTGGTCCAGAGTATTTACCATTATCGCTTCCGCTGAACCGTGATGGGGATTTTTGAAACGATTTATAAGGAGAGAGGAGTACATGGGTACGGAAAAAAATGAGGGCGAAAAGCCCGTCGATGCGAAGATTTTGGAAGCGCTGAGGGAAAAGCCGGAGGAGAGCCAGCCGAAGAATGTGAACAAGCAGGAACTGCGCCGGGAATCCAGCCAGCGGGCGAAGCAACAGCCCCTGCTGCAGCGCATTATGAAGACACTCACCCGCAAGGACAAGAGCTTCCGGGAGATCATCTTCAACAGCGAGCCACTGGAGTACCGCGTGGCCCTGCTGGTGGATGGGGTGCTGGAGAACTTCGAGGTGGAGGCGAAGGACAAGTGCCGGCGAGTCCATGCGATTTTCAAGGGGAAGATCCAGAACCTGGAACCGGGCCTCAAGGCGGCCTTTGTGGACATCGGTCAGGAGAAAAATGCCTTTCTGCACTACTGGGATGCCCTGCCGGCCGCCGATGCCGGAGTGGAGGTGGTGCGGGTCAACGCCTCCCAGAACTCGAAGGAGCGGCAGCGCTACACGGTCAAGGATATCCCCAAGCTCTACCCCATCGGCGCCGAGATCATGGTGCAGATCATCAAGGACCAGATCGGGACGAAGGGCCCGCGGGTGACCACCAACGTCGCCCTGCCCGGGCGATTTCTCGTCCTCATGCCCTTTTCCGACGAATGCGGCGTCTCGCGCAAGATCGAGGATGCCCGGGAACGGGATCGGCTCAAGGAAATCCTGCAAAAGCTGACGATTCCGGAGGGCATGGGCGTCGTCATCCGCACCGCCGGCGAGGGCAAGAAGCTCCGTTACTTCATCCGCGACTTTCACCTGCTGCTGCAGAAGTGGCAGGAGATCCAGCAGGGCATGGAGGCGAAGAGCGGCCCCCACATTCTCTACCAGGAACCCGACATCGTCGAGCGCACGGTGCGGGACTTCCTGACCGAGGACATCGACCGCGTGATGGTCGACTGCGAGGAGGATTACCGGAGAATCGTCGACTGGATCGGACGGATTTCCTCGCGGGGCAAGTCCAAGGTCACGTTCTTTCAGGACGACATCCCCATCTTCGAGCGCTTCAACGTCGAGCGCCAGATCGAGCAGACCTTCATGCGCCGCGTCGCCCTGCCCTCGGGGGGCGAAATCGTCATCGACGAGACGGAGGCGCTGACGGCCATCGATGTCAACACCGGCAGCCATCGGCACCAGGGCCAGGAAGCGGATGGGGAGAACCGGAGTTTCGTCTACCAGGTCAATGCGGAAGCCTGCAAGGAGGTGGCGCGCCAGCTGCGCCTGCGCAACATCGGCGGGCTGATCGCCGTCGACCTGATCGACCTGAAATCCCGCAGCGACCGCAACCGGCTCTACGAGCTCATGTCGCAGCTGATGGCGGAGGACAAGTCCCGGGCCCAGGTGGCGCCCATTTCCTCCCTGGGCCTCCTGCAGATCACGCGCCAGCGGCATTCCCAGAGCACGGCCGGCGATATGCGGGCCCCCTGTCCCTACTGCCAGGGCCGGGCCTTTCTCAAATCCCCGCGCACCATGAGCGCCGAAATCCAGCGGAAAATCATCAGCTCCGTCCGCCACCTGCGCCAGCGGGAGAAGACCCAGGACTGCATCGGTGTCCGCGTGCTCCTGCACCCGCAGGTGCTGGAACGCCTGCGGAGCGAGGATGAGGCGCTGCTGCTGGCGATGGAGGAGCGCTACAACATCCGCCTGAATTTCTGCGCCGACGGGAGCTTTCACATGGAGAATTTCCGCATTCTGGATGCCCGAACCAACAACGACCTGCACTGATAGGACTTACCCCTTCCGCCTCGTCGTACTTTCCGGCGGCTCGTCGGGAGAGCGGGAGGTCTCTCGGCGCAGCGGAGCGGCAGTCGCCCGCGCACTGTCGGCCTACTTCCCGACGGAATCCCTCGTCCTCGAGCGCGACGAACTGCCCCCGGGCTTGGAACCCGAGCGGGACATCATCTGCCCGATGATCCATGGGAGTTTCGGGGAGGACGGGGTTCTGCAGGCCCTGCTGGAGCGGGAGGGATTCGCTTATGCCGGCAGCGGCATCGTCGCCAGCGAGCGCTGCATGCACAAGCTTCAGACCAAGGAAAAATTACTGGGCTGCTCCGTATGCCTGCCGCAGTGCATTTCCTTCCGGCATCCGGAGGTGCCGAGCTACGAGGAGCTGAGCGGCAATCTGGACCAAACCTCCTTCGTGCTGAAGCCGGAAGACAAGGGCAGCAGCCTCGGCGTCCGCAGGATTTTTTCCGAAGAGGATTGGCGGCAGTTCTGTCGGGAGGCGACGGAAGGGCTGTGGCTGGCGGAGCCACTTATCTCCGGTCGGGAGATCACGGTGGGCTGGCTCCAGGACCGCGCTTTACCCTGTGTCGAGATTCGGCCGCGGGAGGGATTTTACGACTACGCGCACAAGTACACGACCGGCCTGAGCGACACCCTCTGTCCGGCCCCGCTGGAAAACACCGTGGCGCAACGCCTGCTGGCCGATGCCGAAAAGGCCTGCACCTACTGCGGCTGCCGTGATTTCGCCCGGGTCGACTTCATCCTCTCGGAGCAGGACATTCCCTACTTTCTCGAGATCAACACGATTCCCGGGATGACCGAGACCAGCCTCCTGCCTCAGAGTGCCCACGGTGCGGGACTGGACTTCGTGCCGCTCTGCTACGAAATGGTCTACCCGGCCATCCGCCGCTTCGGCTTTCGGGAACTGCCCCCCCATGCGATGGCCTAGGCGAAAACGGGTCAGCGCTTCCCCCTGGCTCCGGCGCCGACCCCCGGCGGCCGAAAAATCCCTGCGGCGCCGCATCGGCGAGGGCTGTGTACTGGGCCTGTTGCTGCTGATGCTCGCCCTGATGGCCGTCCTGAGTGCCTACCGCTGCCTGGCCCGGGCCTACCGGCGGCATGCCTTTCGGCTTTACCCGCAGCCCCTGGAAAAAATAGAACTGCGGACGGATGGGGTTCTGTCCGCCGAGCTCTTGGCCCCCCATCTGGCCCTACCGCCGCACATCGACCTGATGGAAATCGACCTCAAGGCCCTGCGCCAGCGGCTCGTCCTCCTGGAACAGGTGCGGGAGGCGGAGCTCGCACGCCAATTCCAAGACCGGAGCCTGCAGATCACGCTTCGGGAGGAGAAGCCTTTCGCGCGGGTGCGGCTGCAGGGGAAGGATGGGACGGAAGTGCTCTGCGTCGCCGCGAGCGGCAAGGCGTTCCACGGCCTCGGCTACGACGAGCAATGGCTGCGTTCCCTCCCTTTCCTGAGCGGTCGTCCGCTGCAGAAGCGAGATGCCGGCACCTATCACTTCGGCTGCGGATTGGGCCCCATCGACGATTTCCTGGGCCGGTGTCGGGAGATTTATCCGGAAATTTATGCCCAAATCCGGCACCTCTCGCTGGAGCACTGGGATCCGGCCGGCGAGGCCCGCTGGTCGCGCCTGGAACTCGTCGCCCGCTGCGCGAAGAAAATCATCTTCTTCCCCGATCACTGGGACGAGCAGCTGCAGCGCCTGCGCTACCTGCTGCAGGAGGATCATTTAAAAAAATGCTTTCCACTGGAGCGCATCGACTTACGCTCGGGCCCCGATGTCCGCGTCCGCCTACCGCGCCGCAGGAACTAGTATGCGTTAATTCCATAAAAAATCCTAATTCCATAAAAAATCCATCATGTCCTTTCCCGCCTCCACTCTCTTCGACTGGCCGAAGTCGCTGGAAATCTTTGCCGAATATTT
>JAIRLG010000040.1 GCA_031259625.1 Puniceicoccales bacterium | reverse complement strand
TCGCCGTAGGGGCGGACGAGGAGCTCGGCGCGATCCAGCTCGGCCTGGCAGGCGGTGAGAAGGGCCTGACCCTCGTGGTATTTTTTCAGAAGCATTTCGAGCGTGAGCTCGCCGGCCTCCATCTCGCCCACCACTTGCTCCAGGTGCTGCAGTTTTTGCTCGAAGCTCGGCCCAGAGGAATTTTTTTCCGTGGATTTGCCGGAATCGTCGGAAATTTCCCCTGCCCGCGTCTGGCTCGGCCTAGCTGGAAGATTTTTCGGCATATCGCTAGCGTTCGGCGCGACGGCCCCTTGGCAAGGCCAAGGCGGCCCCTGAGGGGCGCGGAGCGCCCCTCGGGGGCCGTGGTTGGCGCGCGGCGTAGCCGCGCGTCAACGGGCCGTCGCGCAAAGAAAAAATTTCCCGCGGACTCATGCGGCGGCCAGATTCCCCAATGGAGGGTTTCCGATGGATTTCGAGGGCGCTCCGGTTTTTCATGCGGCAGCCAGAGCGGGAGAGCTCAGCAACTGCTTCCAGGCCTTTACGGCGCTGTGGAGCTGCTCTTCCAGGGAGGCGTCGAGACCGGAGTCCCGGCCCAGGGCGTCGAGCAGAGTCTGGTGGTAGGTGCCGAAATAGGCCGGCAGGGAGACCTGCATCTCCCCGATGGCCCGCAGGGGCAGGTCGTCGCCATAGCCCTGCTGGAGGCTCCAGAGCAGGAGGATCTCCTGCTCGACCGAGAGGGGCTGGGCCGCCGGCTGCTTGAACAGCTGCACGATGCGGGCGCCACGGTCGAGCCGCTGCTGGGTCTGGGCATCCAGCTCGGAGCCGAACTGCGCGAAGGCGGCCAGTTCGTAGTACTGCCCGAGCTCCAGCTTCAGCTTGCCCGCCACCTGCTTGATGCCCTTCGTCTGGGCGGCCGAGCCCACGCGAGAGACGGAAATCCCCACCGAAATGGCCGGCCTCACCCCGCGGTTGAAGAGCTCGGTGTCGAGAAAAATCTGGCCATCGGTGATGGAGATGATGTTGGTCGGGATGTAGGCGGATATGTCGCCGGCCTGGGTCTCGACGATGGGCAAAGCGGTCAGGGAGCCCCCGCCGGCCTCCGCTGTGAGCCGAGCCGCCCGTTCCAGCAGGCGCGAGTGCAGGTAGAAGATGTCCCCCGGATAGGCCTCCCGGCCCGACGGTCGCTTGAGGATGAGCGAGATCTGCCGGTAGGCGATGGCGTGCTTCGACAGGTCGTCGTAGATGATCAGCGCATCCTGGCCGTGCTCCATGAACCATTCCCCCAGGGCGCAGCCGGTGTAGGGCGCCAGGTACTGGTCCGCCGGATTGTCCGCCGCCGCCGCGGCGATGATGACGCAGAAAGCCAGGGCGCCGGCCTCCTCCAGCGCCTGGACCGTCCGGGCGATGGACGAGTTCTTCTGGCCGATGGCGACGTAGATGGAATAGACCGGCCGGAAATTCGGGTCGCCGCTCCCGAGGCCCTGGGCGTTGAGCCTGGCCTGGTTCAGTATGCTGTCGAGGGCCAGGGTGCTCTTGCCGCTGGCGCGGTCGCCGATGATGAGTTCCCGCTGGCCGCGGCCGATGGGGATCATGGCGTCGATGGCCAGAATGCCGGTCTGGAGCGGCTGGGAAATGGACTGGCGGGCGATGATGCCGGGGGCCCGGCGCTCGATGGGATAGTGCTCCGCGGCCTCGATGGGCCCCTTGGCGTCGAGGGGCTCGCCCAGGGCATCCACGACGCGCCCCAGCAGCTTGGGCCCAACCGGTACCGAGAGCAGCTGGCCGGTGGTCTCGGCCTCGTCGCCGGCCCGCAGGCCGGAGGCATCGCCCAGGAGCACGACCCCGACCTGGTCCTCCTCCAGGTTCAGCGCGAAGCCCCGGGCCCCATTTCCAAAGCGGACGAGCTCGTGGCAGCGTACTTCCGACAGGCCATCGACGAAGGCGACCCCGTCTGCCAGGTGGAGGATCCGGCCGATGTTCTTCTTTAAAGTCTGGGGCTGGAATCGGCGGATTTCGGCCCGGATTTCCTCGACGATATTGCGGTTCATGGCTGCAGGTCTCAGCTCTTCCATCTAAGGCCTTCGGGCTAGAAGGCAAGTGCGTAGATGGGGTGGGTGGGTGGGGAGTTGGGGCTTGCCTTGGGATTCCGGAGGAATCCGCCTGCGGAGCAGGCCCGCCGAAGGGGGGAGGCCGGAGGCCCCCCTTTCGGCCAAGGCAAGCCCCGCCGACTCCACGGTTTTCGGTCAAGAATCCTTCGCCGGGAAGCGCTGGGCCAGGAAGGCTTTCAGGACTTCCGCGTCGTCGAAGGGAAGGCGCTCCCGGCCGATTTCCTGGTAATTCTCGTGGCCCTTGCCGGCGACCAGGAGGGTATCGCCGCTCCGGGCCGCTTCGACGGCCCGGGCGATGGCCAGGCGCCTGTCGGCGAGCCAGTGGATTTTTTCCGGCGAGCCGTGAAGTCCCCGGCGCATGTCGCTGAAAATCTGCTCCTGGGGCTCGGTGCGCGGGTTGTCGCTGGTGACCCAGATCTCGTCGGCCCAGTCCTGGGCGATCCCCATCATCGGCGGCCGCTTGGCCCGGTCGCGGTCACCTCCACAGCCGAAGACCAGGAGCAGCTTCCGCCGGCAGAGCGGCTTCAGCATTCCCAGCACCTGGGCCAGGGCATCGGCGGTATGGGCGTAGTCCACCAGGACGGAAATCCCTCCCCGTCGGGAGAGGAGCTGCGTCCGGCCCGGCACGCCGCCGAAGTTCCGGAGGCGCTTCGGGGTTTTTTCCGAAAACCGATCCGTCGCCAAAAGGGCCGTAAGGGCGGCCAGGACATTCAGGACGTTGTAGGGACCCGGCAATGGGCTTTCCACCGGCCATTTTTCCCCGCGGAACGAGAGCTCGAAATGGGCCCGGGTCTCCCGCAGAACGAGATTTTCCGCCCGCACATCGCTGGCCTCGCCCAGGCCGTAGGTGTACACTTCCGCCCCCAGGCCGGACACGGCCGTCCGTAGCCGCCGTCCGTAGGGATCGTCGCCGTTGAGGATGATTTTTGGGGGAATGCGGCCATTCCGGCCGTCGAAGAGCCGGCTCTTGGCCTCGAAATAGGCCTCGCGGTCCCCGTGGTACTCCAGGTGATCCTCCGCCAGGTTCGTGAAAATCGCCGCCGCCACGGCCAGGCCGTAGGCCCGCTTCTGGTCCAGCGCGTGGGAACTCAGCTCCAGCGCCGCCGCCTGCCCGCCCCCGTCGGCGCTTTCCCGCAGCAGCTGCTGTAGCCGAATCGCATCCGGAGTGGTCGTGGGAGCCGGGAATTTCCGCTGGCCCGTATCGTAAAAAAGTGTCCCGATGTAGGCGGCCCGTCGTTCGTCCGAGAGCAAGTGCTGGAGCAGATGGGCCGTCGTCGTCTTGCCATTGGTGCCGGTCACGGCGTAGATTTTCAGCTCCTCGTCCGGAAATCCGTAGAAGGCCCGGGCCGCCTCGGCCAGCGCCTGCCGTACGTCGGGCACGAGCCACTGCGGGATATTTTTGGGTACCGCTGGGCACGGCTTTTCCGCCACGATGCCGGCGCAGTCCCGGGCCAGGGCCTCCGGGATAAAGGCCTCTCCGTTGCGCTTCGTCCCGGGAATGGCGAAGAAAAGCTCGCCCGGAAGAATTGTCCGGCTGTCGCCGCTCAGGCCGGTGATGGAGTCCAGGGGAAAAGGGGGTGTCGTTTGGAAAAAGGCCATAGGCGTGAGACCATGGGGTGTTTGGACCGTACGTCAAATTTCGGGAGGCGGGTGGAAGCTCTTGCTGATTTAGAATAGGTTCTGGGTGTTTTGCGGCTGTCTTTGCAACGGGAAAAAAATTTTCCTCAAAATTTTTCCCCGTTGTGGCCCGCTCCGCGGGCGATTCCTCCGGAATCCAAAGACAGCCGCGCAAGCCCAGCACCCTCTCGGAAATAAGGGAGGAGCCCTCGGCATCGAGAGGGCATCCTTCCGCTGGAGACTCAAGAGAACATCATTTCATTGAAAACGTGCCCATCCGTTCCCGCGGAGTCCTCAGGCTCGGCCCTGGAAAAATACTCCGGAGAGAAGACACCGCTCTCCCTTTACTACGCTCCTCACCCGTCAGTCCACCTCGAAGACGGAGGGTTTAAAATGATCGCTTCTATTCGCCGTGGCTAGACTGTTTAAGTTCTTTGGATTGCTGAAAGTTTCGCCTGTGCCTGCGTAGCCATGGCCGTAAGGTCGTTAACCGCATTGGCGAAATTCGATTTTGGTGGAAGGTTCGCAGCACTGAGCGAATCCTTTAATGCCATAAGCCCCTTATATATCGGATTTTCTGTTTTTCCCCTTAAGGGCCCACTGAGCATCGCGTCGATTGGGGAGGAAAGATTTTGCGCTGTATCCCGGGATAATGTTGTTTCTTGCGTATTCTGTGTAGCCATATTTACTCTCTCCATGAGAGACCTAGCAACACTCACTGAATCCTATGCCGTCAGTAAGCGCGACACCTCTTGGTTGATGGCCCTGGCTTGGTTCAGGGTGTCTATTATCTTCGGAAGATTCGATTTCCCTTCTTCTAACCGATCCAGCTCACTCCTGTCCGGCAGTTCATTCATTTTTTGAATAGATTTTTCCACTTTGGCTTTGGCCGTCTGCAGCGCTGTCAATCTTGAATCATCTGCCCCAAGTTTCTCTAGTCTTCCATTTAACGTCTTCAGTGTCTCTTGTAAGTTTTCCTTGATTAGATCCACTTTCTCCGATCGCGTCATGTTCGCCAACTCCGGATGCCTGGTGCGTGCGGCCGCTGCCATTCCCTGCAAGCTGCTCTGAGCTATGCTTGGTGTCTGTGCGCTACTTGCGTTCACGGCTGCCCCAGTACGGGAAGCCCCGAAGAACTGTTTAATGCTTTGCCAAACAGCGCTCAGCTTCTGCCTAAAGGTCAGTGGTGCTGTGCCGCC
>JAIRLG010000087.1 GCA_031259625.1 Puniceicoccales bacterium | reverse complement strand
ATATTCCTTCTCCTTCCCTAGACTTACTCATTAAAAGTAGCCGGCGGCGCTTGTAAACCCATTTGTAAAGAAAAAGTGAAATTTTTTCGGTGAGAAATTTTTTGGGAATCTCCTTTCCCTTCGATGGAACCCACGGCCTGGCCTTCGCAGCGAATTCCGGCCGGCGCTCTGGGTTTTTGTCGGCGCTCTAGGGGATGGGGAATAGAGGGATGGTTTAGGGGGCTGGCTTTGCCTGGAGGAAAAGGACTCTGTCCTTTTCCTCCAGGCAGCCCGCGCAGCGGGCACGATTCCGAAGGAATCGAAAGCCAGCCCCCACCCTCGGCCCTGCATACCCTCAGTCGGCCAGCCACCGACGAAGCCCCCACCGTTGGCGCTGTAGGCCGTTGTGGTTGGCGCTGTGTGCCGCTATCGTTGGCACTGTGTGCCGCTATCGTTGGCACTGTACGTCGTTGTGGGGCCGCCGCCTTGGTGAGGAGAAGGAAGGGGCGGCTACGCCGCCCCTTCCTCCTCCTCACGGCCCGCGGAGCGGGCCTGGGCCCGGAGGGCCCCAAGGCGGCGGCCGGAGAATCAACGGCCGGAGAATGGCCGGGAGACCTAGGTATTGCTGGGGAAACCCTAGGCGTCGTTGGAGAAAAAGCTGGCCGTGAGGGTGACGCTGTCCAGGGAGGGATTCGAGACGTAGCTGGGGTTGTAGTAGAGGTAGAGGGAAAGGGCCTTGCCCAGAAAGCTGAAGTCGTAGGGAATGCGCTCCGTCAGACTGCTGTGCTGAGGAGCGGTCGTCAGGCAGAAGAGACTGTAGCCGGTACCGTCCTCCTCGTAGAGGCTGAGCGGGAGCCCGTAGCGACCGGCCTGGGCGGGATCCTGGTAAATCGTGCCGAAGTGGAGGGAGCCCCGATAGGGGTAGTTGTAGTTCGGGTCGTAGGCCATGTGGCTCAGGAGGAAGGACGGGAACTTCGGCCGCTGGATGGGCGGGGTGTCCGTGCCGGAGATCACGTAGTGGCGCTGCAGACCGATGCCGTTGATGCTGTAGTGGTAGTCGACGGTCAGCGTTTCGAGCAGCCAGTAGAGATTCGCCACTTCCTGGGTCGACAGATCGCGCAGCGTCGCCGGCTCACCGTAGGGCTCGTAGGGGATATGATGCGGAACACCGGCCTCGCTGACCCGGTAGAGAAAAACTTCAAAGGAACTCATGGGTTGATGGCTATAATGCTGGAGTTTCGGTAGAGAAAAACTTCAAAGGAACTCATGGGTTGGCGGCTGTGGTGCTGGAGTCCCGGCGGAGGAAGGCTTCGTGGAAACTCATGAGCCTATGGCTGTAGTATGGGAGTCCCGATGGAGAAGAGCTTTGTGGGAGCTCATGAGCCTGTGGTGTTGGAGTCCGAACTTTCTTCCGGAGTGGAATCCGAGCTCTCTTCCAGAAAAGCTTCGCTGGCCAGCGAGAGGCGCTTTTTGACGAGTCCGGATTCACAGACATTTTCCTCCCGCAGCTGGACGGAGAGGTCGCGGGAGAGGGCACTGGCATCGATGGTGATGCTGCGGGCCGTGGGGGCCTCGGGATGGATGAAGATCATCTTCTGGTATTTCCCGGGGCCGTAGGCCGTATTCTCCAGCGGCGCGGACTTTCCCTGCTCGACGCAGCCGCTGCCCTCCGCCTCGCCGCTGCTGCGGGCCAGGGCATTGCGCACCGAGAAGCGGTGGCGGTTGCTCCGGGTCAGCTCGACCAGATCGGCGGCACCCAGGTGCTGGGCGGGGCCGAAGCGGATCTGGGTCCGGCCGCTGCCGAGCTCCTCTGTGACTTCCTGTACCGCCGCCTGCATCGTCGCCCAGGCCGTGTCGCCGCCGAGGAGGTTCAGCTTCTTCCCCATGGGATGGCCCGAGACCTCCCGGGTTTCCAGGTGGAGCTGGCCCTCGAAGGTCAGGGGACTGACACCGGCGTAGAGCTGTTCCGCGAGGCCGCTCGGCGCGTCTTCCTCCGAGGTGTAGGCGGACAGGAATTGGTAGGTCTTGGGCAGGGCATCCGTCGTGCGCAGCTTGACCGTGACGCGCTTGCGGTAGACCGATTCCTCGTCGCTGGTGTAGGAAATGCGGGCCTGGATCAGGGCTGTCTCGGCGGAGGCGTTCATCCAGCTGGCGACGGAGCCCTCCGTCAGCTCCCGGGGCAACTCGCCTGTGCGCTCGGCTTCCTCGACCGTGATGGCTTCGGCCGAGATGTTCTCGAGACCGGGCAGGTGCGCCTTCCACCAGCTGACGCTGTGCAGGTCGATGGGCTCCGAGCCGATCTTCTGCCGGACGTAGGTGGCGCGGGAGCCCTCCAGTTCGATGGTCATGACGAGGGAGCGGGGGGCCGTACCATCGGCGCCGGCCGGCCAGGCCTGGGTCTCCAGCGTCGACCAGACCCGACCGTTGACCGTGTGCGTCTTCTCGAACTTCAGCACGACGGCCGGAATCTGCAGGTCATGGCGCGGGCGCACCCGGAGCTCCTGGAGGCCGAGCCGGGGGTCTTTTAGATCCAGGCTCAGCGCTTCCAGTTGGGACTGGCGCTTCAGGTAGAGGCAAGGAGTTTCGCCCGTGTAGTCGAAAAAACTGACCGTGTCCGGTGCCCAGCGCAGGAGCCGCCGGATGACCTCGGCACAGGACAGGTCTTTGCACTCGTCGTAGGGGATGAAGATCGGCAGGTCCAGCTGCGGGTCGAGGGCGATGGCCACGCCGGCTTCCTGGGAGAGATAAGCAAGGACATCGCCGATCTGCTGGCCCAGGCTCAGGGCCTGACCGTTTTCGTCCTGGCCGAGGATCAGGTGGCTCTTGTAGACATCCTGCAGCGGACTATCCTCGGACGAAGTGTCGCTGCTCTCCTTCCACTTCTGCTGGTAAATCGTCTGCTCCAGGAACCACCAGGGGCCGGAGATGATGCAGCGCTGATGGGCCTTGCGCGCGCGGTCAAAGGAGGGGGTTTCCGTCACGATGCCCTGGAACCAGAGCTCCTCGCCGCGGTGGATCCGAATTGGCTCTCCGAAGGCGAAGGCACCGGGATACTCTCCGTCCCTCTCCAGCGTGAGGGTGTCGGTGGCCTGGTTCTTCAGCACCCGCGTGGCGCGGGAAATCCCCCAATCGGCGAAGGAACGCCGCTGGTTCTGGTAAGTCAGTGACCACATTTTCCTAAAAATTTCTTAAATTGTCGAGGCGCGAGCTGAGCTCCTGGAGCGCCGCCTGCGTCGCGGCTTCCTGTTCCCGCAGGTATTGGTAAAGGGCCTGCAGTTCCGCCCGAATGCCTTCGTCCATCATTCGATGCCGTAGAAGCTGTAGGAACCCCCGCTGATGTTGCCGCCGCTGGCGCTCTGGAAGCGCAGGGAATCGACGACGTCGTTGCCGGAGTTGAGGAAACTGCCCCAGTAGTAGCCCATGCCACTGTCCTGGTTCGTCTCGCTGACCCACAGGTAATGGGCGATGGCCGCCACCGCCACCGCATGGCCGGCGATGCCGTCGTTCCAGATGTCGATGTTCAGGTGCAGGAAACCATTGCCGGCGCGGTAGCTCTCGCTGCTGTTGCCCAGGGGAAAATAGGGTAGTTCGCCGACATCCGCTGTGGATTCCGCGCGGATCGTCTTGCCCCGGATGTCGTAACACTGCCAGCGGTAGTCCGCCGCGGTTTCCAGCCATGGAGCCGTGCCCAGGGCTGAGGCGCCCAGCAGCAGCTGCATCTGGCTGCCGACGGGGGAGCGGGTATTGTGCTGCACGTACAGTTTATAGTGGTGGAACTTCGCGCCATCGAAGATCTGGAGGAAATCGACGCTGGGCGTGCCCGTGTCGATGTTCTGCTGGGCCAGGGGCTGGCCCGGGCGGGTGACCCAGGCCAGGCCTTGGCTGGCGGTCGGCTGGGCGCACAGCAGCTGTCCTGCCGTTCCCACCGCCAGGCGCTGGCCGTGGGAACTCCCGTCGGAGCTGAGGAGATCCCCCTTGGTCGTCAGCGGCGAGAGGTTTTGAAAGGCCTCGGCGGCCGTCGAGGCGCCCGTCCCGCCGTCGGCGATGGACAGGTCGCTGATCTGGACGATGGAGCCACTGGTGATGTCCACATGGCCGGAAATGCTGACCGCATCGGCGTCCTGTTCCGCCAGCGTGCCGAGCTCGAGGGAAGTACGCAGGGCCTCGGTGTCGATCAGCGGAGTGACGTCGTCCTCTTTCAGGAGATAGCGCGCATCGCAGGTCTCGGCGTCGTAGTAGAGCGCCTGCGGCTCCGGTGCGGCCAGCGAGAGGCCGCCGTTTTCCAGCACCCGAATGTGGCCGGCGGTCAGGGTCAGCACCTTCTCCGGTGCGTCCTGGGTCGTCGCCCAGATGCTCAGCCAGTAGTGGCCGGCCGGAAGGGCGCTCTCCTCGGCGGAAAAGCGGATCGTCGCGTGCTGCTGGCTGCCGTTTTTCCAATCGCTGAGGCCGATGTTCTGCGGGGCCGTGTCGTGGCCGGCCATGAGGTTCGGCTGCTGGCCGGAGGGGGCCGTTCCGTCGGCGTTGAGGGCCTTGATGGCCAGGTGGATGGCGCTCAGGTTGGAGATGTCGATGGGCTGGTTGTCCCGAAGGATTCCGATCTGGAACTCCAGGTCATTGCCGCGCCAGAACTGCGGCGCCATGTGCCGGTAGACATCCTGTGGCTGGTCGAAGGAATCGATCAGCGCGGCGATGCGGACGGGAAAACGTTGAAGTGTAGGCATAATCGTTGTTCTTGGAAAAGGCGTCGTTGTTCTCAGAAAAGTTGCGTGGAGGCGGTGAATTTACCCCCGACCATCTGGTAGCTGTGGAAGGAGATGTTGTGGGAACTGGAGGATTCCACCCGCGTGACCGCAGCGTCGGAGAGGGTGTAGCTCGTCCCGCCGGGCTCGTTGATGAGCCGCAGGGGGCCGCTCTGCCGGGCGAGGGCGGCGGCGTGGGACAGGGCATAGGCCTGGGCTGCTTCGGCGGAATCATGCCTGCGCTTGACCCGGAAGCTGAGCTGGGTCTGCAGATTCCCGCGGTCGAAGGCCCGGACCTCCTCGCCGCGGATGCGCTCCGCGATCTGCACCTGGCACTGGCCCTGAATCCTGAGCTCGTAGGGGGACTCGCCGAACTCCAGTCCGGCGGCGAGGGAGAGGGAACCGAAGGTGATTTTCATGATGAGAATTTAGAGACTGCCGGTGGCCGTGAAGTGGAGCCGGAGGCGGTTGGGACTGTCCTCGAAGGCGTAGTCCCAGGGTTTGTCCGGTCGGCAGACCAGCTGCCCCTGCAGGGCCGGTGGGGCGAGGGCGAGTCCGTGGAGCTGCCGGCAGACCTCCTCGGCGACGGCGATGGCGCTCCAGGCACTGGTGTTGCTGAGGGAATATTCCAGCACCTCGACGCAGAGGTCGAGTTCGTCGAAGAGCGGGCCGCCCAGACCTTCCTCGATGCGCAGTGGAATGGGCGGATGGACGTAGAGCTGAAGGCCGCTGCCCATCTCGGCCCGCTGGCGGAGCTGGGCCTCGAAGTGGCTGGGGGAGCCGCAGTGGATCGGCAGCTCCCGGAAGCCGCCGATGTGGCGCAGGGTCTCGTAAACCTCCCGCTGGAGGGCCTCCAGGACACTGGGTGCTCGGTGCTGCATTTCAAAATCCGCTGAGGGTGTGGCCGGTGGCCTGGGCTCGCCGCCGGTGGAGGACGTCGATGCGGGCCCCCGGGCGTCGGTAGGTGCCGCTGGTGTCGACGGTGTCCGGCTGCCCGAGGGGCAGTTCCCCCTGGGCGATGCGCTGGAGTCGCTGGCGAGCCTGTTCCGCCAGGCGGATCTGGTCCTCGGTCGCCTTCAGACCGGGAATGCGGGTCTGGGCCGCCTCGATGATGAGCCAGCAGGCCGTCGCCTTCAGGTGGGGCGGAATGGTATGGGCCGTGCGGTCGAGCCGGTTCTGCGGCTGGGCGCTGATCTCCGCGCGCATCTGCTCGCAGATGTCCCGGATGATCTCCGGCAGGGGATCCGCCTGCCCTTGGGCAAGGGTGGCGTGTCGGAGCACCTCGACCTGCGGCGCGGCCAGGTAGTCGTAGACCGTTTCCGGTGAAATCGCAATCCAGGGTGTCATGGTTTTGGAACTGTGTTTTTTGAAGCTGTTTTTTTGGAAAAATGGCGGATGGGGATTTTTAATGGCGGGTATGGATTTTCTGAAAAATGGCGGATGGAAACAGGTGTTTTTTGCCGCCATGGCCCGTCGGCCCCCTCGGCCCCCGCCGAGGGGGCCGACCCGCGGCGTTCCGGAGGAACGCCGCCCTTTGCGGAGCAAAGGGGGCCATGGCGGGACGGGGGCCGGGTGGGGCCTTAGGCGCTGGCGGCGACGCTGAGCTTGCGGATGCCCTGGTTGAAGGTGATCAGGATGTGGCTGTAGTGCTCGACGCTGATGTCGCTGAACTTGCTGTGCTCCTCCAGATAGACCCGGAAGGAGCCGTGGCCGTCCACCGGTGTGACGAAGCGCTTGATGTTGGAGGGCTCGTCCTTGAGAATTCCGTTCTGGGACTGGAAGGCGTAGATCGTATTCCCGAGCAGGGCATCCTTGCTCGCACTGCCCTGGTAGCGTGCCCGAATCACCCTCACCTCGTCGACGAAGAGCTTCTGGGCGAGTTCGGCGGGGCTGAGTCCGGCCGAGCGCTGCGAGCCGGCGTTGTCCTGGTGGTCGTAGGCATCCGAGCGCAGATCCCAGGCCCCTTCGCCGATGATGAGCCTATTCGGCCGGATGCCGGTGAGCTCGGCGGCCGCCGCCAATTCGGCCCGAATGTCGGCATCGGGATTGGGCGTGCCCGTACTGGGGCTCCAGACGTAGCTGGCGCTGAGGGAAACGGCGCTGCCCTCCAGGGCTGCGATGGCCCGGCGCAATTCGTTCCGGTAGAGCCGCTGCAGCAGGAGTTGGACGTAGCGCTCCCGCCAGTCATCGCCGGCCACGTCGTCGTGGTCGACCCGGATCGTCAGGCCCTTGTTGAAGGTCTTGGCCGTGACGGAGCTGCCGCTGAATTCGATGCGCTTGAAGGCGGAACCGATGGCCCGAATGTCGTCGGATTCGGAGAGAAAGGCCTCTCCGTTGTCGGCGACCTTGAACTCGAAGCGCCGGGCGACGGGAATCGGCGGCGCGATGAAGTCCAGCAGCTCGGCCAGGTGCTCGGGATCCCTCCAGCCCACGGTGAAGGCGGTGAGGGGCTCCGAGTAGTGGCTCGCGTTGAAGCGCGATTCATTGGCCGCGCAGACGGTGCCGTAGTCCTGAAGCCCGTCGTCGCGGGGAAGTTTTTCGTAGAGATTCATCATAATAGGATGTTGAAAGGGTTAATTGCCGCTGATTGGAAGGGTTATTCACCGCTGATCGTGTACGGGCAGGGGACGCAGGGCATGATCTCGACCAGGGCATCGCTGACGGCCGGCCGCAGTGCGATGCCGATTTGGCTGTAGCTGCCGGTGGCGGTGGGCAGGGTCTTGACGCGACCCTCGGCGGCCGGCACCAGGATATCCCCGGCCTGGATGCTGCCGCTGGCCCGGGCCGTGAGGGTGTCGGCGGAACCCAGCAGGGCGATGTCGAGGCTCTCGCCCAAAGCGGCCTCGTCGGTGGACAGGCCGATGGGCTGATCACCGGCTCCGGCGACGCTGACCGCCGTTCCGTCCGAGGACAGCTGAACGAGGCGGTGGCGTGGGATGGCCCCGCCCGCCCGATAGGTGATGTGCGGGCGATGGGTCTCGCCGGCGACGTTGGAGAGGATGATGGGTATGGATTTCATTTTCATGATGAGATAAAAAAAGCTTTTTCAAAAGAGCTGGGGATGGGACTGGCGTACGGCGGCCCAGGCATCGGTGTAGCTCTCGCCGAATTCCCGGATGCGCCGGTGGACGTGGGAGAGGAGCTGTTCCCGGGAGACGGCCGATGGATGAACTCCCTGGAGCGAGGCGCTGTGGGCCTGAAGGTGGAGTCCGTGCCGCTGGGCCCGCATCTCCTCGCCGGCCCTTTCCGGATCTTCGCCGTAGCGGTGGGCCCATATGGCGCATTCGTTGGGCAAGATATGTCCTCCGCTTAGGCCCTGGGCCAGAAAGTGCTCGAGCTCCGCGGAAGCCCCCGTATCTTTCTTAGGCATGTCCTCCGTCCTTTCTTTAGGCGCGTCCTCCGTTTCTTTTCTAAGTGCGTTCTCCGTTTCTTCCTTAGGCATGTCCTCTGTGTCTTTCCCAGGCGCGTCTTCCGTCCTTTCTTTAGGCGCGTCCTCCATCCCTTCCTTAAGCGTGCCTTCCGTCCCTTCCCTGGGCGTATTCTCCATTCCTTCCCTGGGTGTGTCGTCGGCCGAAGCCGGAGGGTTGGGAGGTATTTCGGAAGCTTTTTCGCGGGAAGCCTCTTCTCGCAAATCCTTTTCTCGGGAAAGGGAAGTCTTCTCTCGAATATCCTCTTCTTGGAAAACCTTTTCTTGGGAAGTTTCTTCTCGGATGGCGGGCGCCGGTGCTTCTGCTCTGTTCACCCCCTGGTTGGCGATCGCATCGCCCGGGATGTTGGGGTAATTGGTGAGGCCGATGGACAGGAGGCGGACGGGTTTGAATTGCCCGGGCCCGATGGCCTGCATCTCCCAACGCGGAGAGAAGAACTTGAAAAAGGCATTGTGGAGGAGCTCCAGGCCGGCGTCCGACCACTTGACGAGCCCGTGCAGCCCGTCCTCCCGGGCCTCCAGGTCCTGGATCCACCCGTAGGCGCGGGTATCCTGATGCCCGGGCTGTTGGCGGAGCTGGGGGTCGTCCGGATGGCCGATGTAGACCGGCAGGCCGCCGAAGCGGCGCCGCAGACGCCCGCGGAAGGATTTGAAGTGCTCCACCATCGCCTGGGCGGCGGCGCGGTCGATGCACTGCAGCCCCTGCGGATGGGGGTAATGGCCGTAGGCACTGAGTCGGAGCCAGCGCCTGGCCGCCGAGCCAATCGGAGTGGCCTCGGGCCACGGGATTCCCTGTAAAACCTTGTCCATGAGAAATTTATCGGGTACTCGCCTCCTGTTTTTTCAGGGTAATTTCGTCCTCGCCGGGGATGGGGATGCCGAAGTGCTCCCGCATTTTTTCCGCGGAGAGGGAGATGCCCATGTCGTAGAGCTCGCGGTAGAGGCGGATTTCTGCCTGCAGATCCCGACGGGTCTTGGGCATGAGTCGGATGTAGGCCTTGACCGGCCCTTCGCCGAAGAGGTAGCGCAGCACCGGGACGTCGACCTGCTGGTTCAGCGTCTCGGAAATCGTGCAGGCGTCGTCCTCCTCCAGCAGGATGCACTCATCACCCTGGAGGGAAGCGCCGGTGCCGGCCTGGCGGGACAGGGTCGTGAGGTCGGAGCCGCGCCACAGGGCCGACATCGCCCGATCCATGCGGTCGACCAGAGGGGGATAGGGCAGTTCTCCACGGCTGCTGAGGTCGATGGCCTCGATCTGCGTCCCCGCCGTCATCAGGGCATTGAATTCGGCCCCGAAGGACTCGACGGCGCACTTGGCGCTCTCCCACTCCTCGGTTCCGGGCTGGGCGTTGGTGACTCCCTTAACCCCGGGCATGCCGTTGCGCTCGCAGTAGACGAGCCAATCCCGCAGGGGGAGGTGCTTGAAGAGGTAGGCGATGGAACAGGCCTCCATCAGTCCGTCCCCGTGCGTCACCATCCAGGAACCGGGCTCCAGCGCGACGCCTTCCAGGGCGCCCTCCTGCTCCAAAAACTGCAGATGCCCCTGGCGGTTTTCGAAAAACCACAGCGGGACGAAGCGGAATTCGGCGGAGAGGAGAAAGTCTCCGGAGGCATTTTTTGTCGGCTCCTGGTAGACGATTTCGTGGACGGCGTATTTCTTCCCAACGGCATCCATCATCTGCTTGACCAGCAGGGCGAAGCCGCCGCAGATGTTGCGGTCACAGGCATGGGTCGCCCGAAGGTTGTTGTAAAAATACTCCAGGGCCTCCTTCTGCCTCATGGCCTCGGGCGAATGGTCGATGCTCAGGATTTCCCAGGGGAGGCGCGCGACGGACTTCTTGCGCTTGGCGGCGACGCCCTGGAGGATGTCATCCCGCCGCTCGATGGCTTCCCAGGCGAGGGCTGCCGGCTTCAGGTATCCCGAGGAAAAGCTGTCGAGGATCTGCGACAGGGTCTCGGGATTCAACTGCCGAATGGGATTGAACCGTAGGCGCAGGGAATGCGCGATGCGGCCGTCGGAAATCTGTGAAGAATATTTCATAGGCTTAAAGACTTCCCCTCCAGGAATGGTGAGACTGGTGCCAGGGAATGGGGGTGAAATGGGTAAACGAGGTGGCCATGGGACTCTGTCCGGCGTGCCAGGCCAGGGCCAGGGCCCAGAAGCGGTCGGCGTGGCCGTTCTTGTTCCGCTCGGCCGAGAAGCGAATGTTGCCGGCGAAGGTGGTCTCCCGTTTGACGGAGCGCAGGTCGTCCCGAATGCTGCGCTCGGCCGGAATTCTCAACTGCCGCTGCTCGAAGGCCCGTCGCAGTTCGTAGGCGAGCCGTTCCTTGATGGCGGAAGTGAAGGTGACGCCCTCGACGCGGTGGGAGCCGAAGTGTTCGATGGCCCGTTCGGTGAACTGGCGCCCGATGCCGCTCTGGTCGATGCAGACACGGCGCAGCGAGGGGTGGGCTAAGAAGGATTTCAGGAGGACTTCCTGCTCCGAAAAGCGCATTCGCTGCGCGCAGAGGATTTGGCGCGTATGGGCGATGCCCTTTTCCTTTTCCAGGAGCCAGAAGACGCTGAGGTCGTGCTCCCGACCGATGTCGATGCCGAGGTAGCAGTCCTGTGTGATGGCCGACGGGCCGTACTCCCAGGCTTCGCCATCGGCGTACTCGCAGTCCCGGATCAACGGGAGTGGGAGGAAGGAATTGCCCTCCTGAAAGGGACAGCAGAGGTACTCCTGCCGAAAGGAATCCTCGTCGATGCAGCTCTGCCGGACGTGCTCGTAGTAGTCCGCCTCCGTCATCGCCCGCCGTGGGTCTTCGGCGGAGAGCTTTGCCTGAATGCGCGGCAGAAGGCCCTGTTCCAGGGCGTCCTCCAGCGTGACCCGGTGGTAGGAAAACTGCTTGGGATTGCCGTTGTGCAGGACCTCCTGGATCAGGCGGTTGAAGAGGTGCTCGGCATCCCGATGGGTCGAGAGAATTTCCAGCTGCCCGCCCCAGGTGATGCCCGGGAGGGCGGTGCTATAGAGCTGCTCCGCCTGCGGGTGCAGGGCGAACTCGTCCAGCACCCGCGTGCCGCGCTTGCCGGCCTGGGTGTCGGGATTCGAGGAGAGCGAATGGATCTGCGTGCGGTTGCGGAAGCGGAGGGAGTAGCTGCTGTCCCGCCCCTCATCGCTGCGGAGGGTGTGGCCGAAGTCCTGCGCCGCCGTGTGCAGGATGTCCCGAAAGGACTTGCAGTCCTCGAGGAAGAGCTTGGCTGAAATCTCGTCCCGGGAGGCGACCCAGGAGTCGAGCCGCTGCCGGCGGTCGGCGTGCCGGCGGACGAGCCGGTAGGCCGTGGCCCAGCTCATACCGATTTGCCGGGATTTCTCCATGATTTTCAGCCGGGATTCGTCCCGGATCCAGCGCTCCTGGTAGGGGAGGAAAAAGGGATGTCGTCGGGTGGGCATGGGCTTCAGAGCAGCTGTAGCTGCCGTTCGATGGCTTCGAGGATTTCCGGTGAGAGCTGGGGACTCGAAGGCTCCAGGGACTCATCGCCTGTGGATTCCTCGTGCTTTTTCGCCTCCAGGGCCGAGAGCTGGCTGTGGCAGGCCGAGAGCTTTTGGAGTATGCCCGAGGCGGTGTTCAGGTCGGCGAGCGAGAGCTCCTCCGGCTGCTGCAGGAGCTCGAAGAAGCGCTCCCAGGCGCAGGCGAGGGAGGCCTGCACGGCCTCGTGGGAGGGTGCCCAGCACTGCAGTATCTCTCGGGTCTGCAGCTGGGCCCTCCGCAGGCGCTCCAGGGTGTGCTGAAAATTTCTCGGCTCCTTCATGACGAGTCCTATTCGCCCTTTTCGACGAGCGTCCGTTTGGGGGAGGATTTCCCGGACTTTTCTGTTTTTCCGGATTTTTCTGTTTTTTGTAGAAAGGAAGAGGCAATCTTGCGGATGGAGTCCCGCAGCGACGAGATGATCCGGGAGAGCATGGGGCGGAAAAGGGCCCTGAGCCTACGACAGACCTGTTTCCCGGTATTCAGGACTTTTTCCGGCAGGAGGCCCAGGATTTCTTTTAAACGGGAAGGTTCCTCCGTATTTCCTTCGGCCGCCCGCCGCCGCGCGCGGCACCAGCTTTGCCCCAGGAGCACCAGGCCGACGACGGCGCCCAGGGCGAGGCCGAGTTCCAGGATGGGAAGGGCCCGGTTCATCCCGCTGACACCATTGCACATGGCGGGGGATTATAATCCGATTGGCGTGAGGCGTTAGGGCTGGATTGGCTGCCGAGCTTCGTTGGTCTCGGCTGGAAAGTTTGAGGAAGGAAAAGGCTTCCGGGGCGGGGATTTGGCTCAGGGGAATTGGATTTTCAGAACTAAAAGAGGGGTGGGTGGGCGGGGTATGGGGCCGCCTTTGGAGCCCTTCGGGCTCTGGGCCCGCGGCGGAGCCGCGGGCCTGCGGCGCGAAAATAAAAAGACCTTTTTATTTTCCGCGCCGCCAAAGGCGGCCCCCAAGAGCCCCCCTCCTGGAGACGACTCTTGAAAATTTTCCCCACCCACGGCCTGTTCTCGGGCCAGAGGGATAGGTTTTTTAAGCCAGGGTGATGGTCTTTTCCAGATAGACGTCCTGGATGGTGTGGAGGAGCTCGATGCCCTCCTTCAGGGGGCGCTGAAAGGCCTTGCGGCCGCAGATGAGACCCATGCCTCCGGCCCGCTTGTTGATGATGGCCGTTTCGACGGCCTCGGAAAAATCGTTCTCCCCCGAGGCTCCGCCGGAGCTGATCAAGCCCGTGCGCCCCATATAGCCATTGGCCACCTGGTAGCGGGTCAGGTCGATGGGATGCTCCGAGGAGAGCTGGCTGTAGACCTTTTCGTGCGTCTTACCGAACTTGAGGGCCTTGAATCCGCCGTTGTTGGTCGGCAGCTTCTGCTTCAAAATATCCGCCTGAATCGTCGCTCCGAGGTGGTTCGCCTGGCCGGTCAAATCCGCCGCCGTGTGGTAGTCCTTGTCCGCCTTGAAGGCGGGATTGCGGAGGTAGCACCAGAGGATCGTGAGGAGGCCGAGCTCATGGGCGAGCTGAAAGGCCTCGCTGGTCTCCTGAATCTGGCGGGTGGACTCTTCCGAGCCGAAGTAGATGGTGGCTCCAACGCCGACGGCCCCCATGTCCTGGGCCTGTTCCACCTGGGCGAAGTAGATCTGGTCGAATTTATTGGGATAAGTCAGCAGCTCGTTGTGGTTCAATTTTACGATGAAGGGAATTTTGTGGGCATATTTCCGGCTCACGATGCCCAGGACGCCCAGGGTGGAGGTGACCGCATTGCAACCCCCTTCCAGGCCGAGGCGCACGATGTTCTCCGGGTCGAAGTAGTCCGGGTTGGGTCCAAAGCTCGCTCCGGCGGAGTGCTCGATCCCCTGGTCCACCGGCAGGATGGAGACGTAGCCCGTATGGGCCAACCGTCCGCTGCCGTAAAGGCGGGCCAGGTTGTTCAAAACATTGCAGGAGCGGTCGGAATGCAGCCAGACGCGGTCGATGAAGTCCGGCCCCGGAAGTATCAGGTCCTTCGCAGGAATCGTCTTGCAGCGGTACTCGACGAGCTTGTGCGGATCCCGCTGGATGAAGTGCTGAATATGAGCGTTCATAAGAGCGATTGATTTTCGGCCATTAAATGAAATTTCCCGGTCTTGGCAATAGGCAAATGTGTTACCCGTATTAAATGTGTTGCCCGTAGGCAAGTGTGTTGCCCGCGGCGCCCGCTGTCCTGGCGGCCTAAAAATTCTCATTTTTAGGCCGCTGCCCACGAAGTGGGCGATTCCTTCGGAATCCAGGACAGCGGGGCGTGGCTCGGGCTCGGGCCGTCTCTCCCGCCTCCCGTCGCCTCATCCCTCGAGGGCCGGCTCTTTCCCTTTCGCCGGTTGGGGTTCCGGGGAAGCGGCGGATTCGGCCACGGCTGCGAGGGCCTCCTGGGCGGTTTTGAAGTGCATCTTGGCGAAGGAGGAGAAGGC
>JAIRLG010000075.1 GCA_031259625.1 Puniceicoccales bacterium | reverse complement strand
GACAATGATCCCACGTTTCTTCTATCAAAACTCGTCCCTCTGGTGGAATACCGAAGCGCTCGTTCCTTATGAGTTGTCTCACAAATACCTCTGCAAAACATAAGATCCCAACTACACCCATATTTAATACCCATTTCACATCATCGGTTCCCCATAAAACCAATCGCAGCGGATCAGCAATAGCCTCAGGGGCACTTTCTCCCCCTTCCTCTTCATTTCTTTCTCCATTCAATATACCATTGATCTCTCTTAAAGCCATTTGCAGGGTAATAACCTGAGGCGCAGGCTCTCCTTCACCCTCCTTCCCTGCACAAACCAAGATGGAAGAGCAAGAAATACAAAAAACCCCCATCACTTTCATCCAACATTTCCTGTCCATGACGAGAATTCCATGGATAAGGCTAATGCTGTCAATATGGAATTTTATGAATACATAAAAGGTAACCCTTAGAAAAAAGAGCCACCTTTGGTCGTGCTCGTTACGCTTTGCTCTTTAATGGCCTCCTGCAACTCTCCACCCCTGAGGAGCGCGTATATCCGCACATGCATCCCCATACAATTGGTAAATGGACTTCGAGGCCCAGGGTAGGCTGTAACCCAATGTACGCAAAACTGGTCGGGACGACCGGATTCGAACCGATGACATCATGCTCCCAAAGCATGCGCTCTACCAGGCTGAGCTACGTCCCGTTGGCCGGGGAGGGCAAGGGGTTCTAGGAAGAAAAACGGCCTTGAACTGTCAAGGGGGAGATGGACACTTGGGGGAGATTTGTGCTTGGCTTTTGTCGGGAAAGAGACAGGAAGAATGGGGACAAAAGTGGAGTCCATCCTCCGGCTTCTTTTTTATGCGTTTGCCAGTCAAATTCAGTTAGCTATAATTCCCTGATCTATGATCGCCATCCTTGAAGCGGCCCGGGCGGGGCTCTTGCACCCGCGCTACTGGGGGGAGAATCTCCTATCCGGACTGGTGGTGGGTGTCATCGCCATTCCCCTGTCGATGGCCTTCGCCATCGCTTCGGGTGTGGAACCGGTTCAGGGCCTGCACACGGCCATCATCGCCAGCATCTGCGTCGCCCTCTTCGGTGGCTGCCGCGTCCAGATCACCGGCCCCACCAGCGCCTTCATCGTCGTCCTCGCCTCCATCCACGCCCGCTACGGCGTCGAGGGCCTGCAGCTCTCCTGCTTCATGGCCGGTATCATCCTGCTGCTGATGGGCTTCCTTCGCCTGGGAACGATCATCAAATTCGTGCCGGATCCGGTCATCATCGGTTTCACCTCCGGCCTCGCCATCGTGATGTGGGTCGGGCAGTGGAAGGAGTTCTTCGGCCTGGACATGCCGCCGGTGGTCTGTCATTTCCACGAACGCCTGGGCCTGCTCTTCCAATCCTTCCCGACGCTGGATCCCGCCGCCACGCTGATCGGCCTGGCCAGCCTGGTGCTCATGGCCTGCAGCGGCAGGTATCTGAAAAAAATCCCCGCACCCCTGGTCGCCCTCTGCTTCGGCATCGGCCTGCAGTGTTGCTTCCACTTCGAGCAGGTGCGGACGATCGGGAGTGTTTTCGGAGGTATTTCCCAGACCTGGCCGAAGCTGGGCCTGGCTCCCATATCCTTTGCCCACGGGCTGGAGCTGATCGGGCCGGCCTTCACGGTGGCCCTGCTGGGGGCGATCGAGTCCCTACTGGCCGCCACGGTCATCGATGGCATGCGCGGCACGCGGCATGACTCCAACCAGGAGCTCATCGGCCAGGGAATCGCCAACATGGCCTCGCCGCTCTTCGGGGGCATCGCCGCGACGGGCTCCATCGCGCGTGCCGTCGCCGGCATTCGAGCCGGTGGCAATTCTCCCCTGATGGCCATCGTGCATGCCTTGATGCTGGTCCTGATGATCGTCTACCTGGCCCCGCTGGCCCAGTACATCCCGCTGGCGACGCTGTCGGCCATCCTCTTCGTCGTGGCCTACAACATGAGCGATATCCCGCGCTTCTGGTTCTCGATAAAGCACCTGCCCAAGTCGGACAACTGCGTGCTCTTCCTTACTTTTTTCCTGACCATCTTCAGCGACCTGGTGGTGGCGGTGAACATCGGGGTCCTGCTGTCGACCTTCATCTTCATGGCCCGCATGTCGCGCTCGTTCCGCCTGCGGGGCTATGCATCCGAAGCTTCGGAAAGCCTGCCGAATCACGAGCATCTGCCCAAGGGCATGATGGTCTACGAGATTCACGGGCCCTTTTTCTTCGGCGCCGTGGAGACCTTTGAGCGCACCATGAAGGGCGTACGAGCCGACATCCGCCTGCTGGTGCTGCGGCTGAAGGATGTGCCCTTCATCGACGCCACCGGCCTGCAGGCGCTGCGCAAGGCCATTCGCTTCTGCGCCGAGCGGCGGGTGAGGATCATCCTCTGCGAGGGGGACGAGAAGGTGGGCAAGAAGATCAGGCGCGCGAGCATCGAGGACGCGGTTCAGAACCGAGCCCTGTTCCTGTCCTTCCCCGACACGGTCGCTCTGGTGGAATCGCTGGAGCCCCAGGAGAAGGCGGTGATGGAGCCTAGCCCCGTAGCCTGATGGAGGTGTCGGAACAACAACCCACCTGGCAGCTGGCGGCCCACACCGCCCGTGGACTGGTGATGGATATGGTCGCAACGGCGAAGTCGGGGCACCTGGGCACGCCGCTGGGATTGGCCGAGCTGGGGGCCGCCCTCTGGGGGAAACTCCTGCACTACCATCCACGGGAGCCCCGTTGGCTGGGCCGCGACCGCCTGGTGCTCTCCGCTGGCCATGCCAGCGCCTGGCTCTACGCCTGGCTCCATCTGGCGGGCTATGGGCTTTCCATCGATGAGCTGCGCTCCTTCCGCCAGAAGGGGAGCCGAACCCCAGGCCATCCCGAATTCGGCCAGACCCCCGGGGTGGAGTGCAGCACCGGCCCACTGGGGCAGGGCATTGGCAACGCGGTGGGAATGGCGGTTTCGGCCAAAATGCTGGCGGCGCGATTCGACATGGCTGCCTTTAAGCTCTTCGACCATCGGGTGGTCTGCGTCTGCGGCGACGGCTGTCTGCAGGAGGGCCTGTCGTCGGAGGCCTGTGCTCTGGCCGGCCTGTGGCATCTGAACAACTTCATCCTCCTCTACGACGCCAACCAGGTCACGTTGGATGGCCCCTTGGCCCGTTCCCAGAATGAAGATGTGGTCCGGCGCTTCGGGTCCTACGGCTTCGATGTGCAGGAAATCGATGGCCACGACTTCACGGCCATCATCCGAGCCTACACCCAGGCCGCCCGTTCAGTCGACCGCCCGCAGCTCATCATCGTCCATACGGTCATCGGTCGGGGCCTGGCGGCCATCGAGGGCAGTTCCAGGGCCCACGGGGAGAGCGGGGCGGTCTATGCCCGGGAATTGCGCACGAGCCTCGGACTCGGCCCGGAGCCCTTTTCCGTAGCGCCGGAGGTCCGGGAATTTTTCCAGAAGCAGCAGGAGCGACAGCTGGCCTATTACCGGGATTGGCAGGGACGCTTCGAAAACTGGCGGCGGGAATTTCCGGAAAAGGCGGAGGAGCTGAAATCCCTGGGCGCCGAAAGGGATTTCGATGGAGCCGGGGAAATCCCCCCCACAACTTCTCCGGAGGCCATCCGGAGCAGCTCCGGACGGATCCTGCAGGTGCTCGCCCAGCGGGACCGTTCCCTCGTCACGGGCAGCGCCGACCTCTTCAGCTCCTGCAAGAACTACCTGACATCGGCCGGGGACTTTTCCTCCTCCGATTTTGGGGGACGAAATCTGTTCTTCGGCGTGCGGGAGCAGGCCATGGGTTCCCTCCTGAACGGCATCGCCTACGAGGGGTTTTTTCGGCCCTCGGGCTCCACCTTTCTCGTGTTTTCGGACTACCTGCGCCCGGCCCTACGCCTGGCCGCCCTGGCGCGCCTGCCCGTCATTTACATCCTGACCCACGATTCGGTTCTGGTCGGGTCGGATGGCTCGACGCACCAGCCGGTGGAGCAGCTGGCCGCGCTGCGCTGTATCCCGAATCTGGACGTCATCCGGCCGGCCGATGCGGAAGAGGTGCTGGGGGCCTGGCAGGCGGCGCTGGAGCGGCGGGAGGGGCCGACGGCGCTGGTGCTTTCCCGCCAGGAGCTGCCGCTGTTGGAAGAGATTCCGGCCGCCCTGCGCCGAGGGGGCGTGAAGCGAGGGACCTACATCGCCAAAAAAGAGGAACTGCCCCTGCGGAAAATCCTCCTGGCGACGGGCAGCGAGCTGGCCCAGGCCCTGGAGGTCGGGGCGAAATACCCGGATACGCGGGTGGTCTCGATGCCCTGTCTGGAGCGCTTCGAACGGCTTCGCCCGGAGGAAAGAGAAGCTATCCTGCCGGCCTCCTGCCGCCGAAGGGTGGCGGTGGAGGCGGGCTCTGCCCAGCCCTGGTTCCGCTACGTGGGCCCGGAGGGGCGCATCCTCAGCGTCGATACCTTCGGGTTCAGCGCGCCGGCCGAAGATCTACGGGAGCATTTCGGCCTGACGGCCGCCCGTCTGGAGGAGATTCTGGGAGAAATTTGAGGCCCGGGCTGTCTTTGCAGGAGGCAAAGCCCTTCGGGCTTTGCCTCCTGATGCCCGCTGCGCGGGCGATTCCCTTGGAATCCAAAGACAGCCCGTACCGGCTCCTCCCTTATTTCAGGCCCCCTTCATTTCTCCTTTGAAGCCTTTAAAAATTTTTTTAATCTGCCATTCCATGGAGGAGTTTCTATGAAAACCTTAAAAGATGTTTCCCTCGCCGGCAAAAGAGTCCTGCTGCGGGTGGATTTCAACGTCCCGCTGGACGAGCGGGGAAAGGTGGCGGACCGGACGCGCATCGAGGCCGCTCTGCCGACGATCCAACAGCTCAGCCGGCAGGGAGCCCGCGTGATCCTCGTCAGCCACCTGGGCCGGCCCAAGGGGGAAAAACTGGCCCAGTATTCGCTGAAACCGGTGGCCGAAGTATTGGAAATCCTGCTCGGGCAATCCATCCGTTTCTGCGATGACTGCGTGGGCGAATCGGTTCAGAAGGTGGCAGGAGAACTGCGGGATGGCGAAGTGGCCCTGCTGGAGAATCTGAGATTTTATAAGGAGGAAACGGAGAACGATCCCACCTTTGCCCGGAAGCTCGCCGCGGCGGCCGAGGCCTACGTCAACGATGCCTTCGGATGTGCGCATCGGGCCCACGCCTCGACGGTCGGGGTAACCCAATTCCTCTCGCCCTGCGCCGCCGGACTCCTGGTCGAGAAGGAATTGAACTACCTAGGGGACAAAATTTCCCATCCGGAACGGCCGCTGAGCATCCTCCTGGGCGGTGCGAAGGTGAGCGACAAGATAGGGGTCATCGAGGCCCTGCTGGACAAAGCGGATAGGATGCTCATCGGTGGGGCGATGGCCTATACCTTTTCGGCGGCCCTGGGCCATGGCGTCGGCCGGAGCCTGGTCGAGCCGGACAAATTCGACGTGGCCCGGGCGGCGATGGCCCAGGCGGAGCAACGGGGCATCCAGCTGCTCCTGCCGGTCGACCACATCGTCAGCGATTCCGTCGATTTTGCCGGGCGTAGCGTGGGGACGCTGAGGACGGTGAGGGAGAATGAATTACGGGAAACGGACATCGCCGTCGACATCGGCCCGCAGACGGTGGCGCTCTATTCGCAGGTCCTAGCCGCTTCCAAGACCGTGTTTTGGAATGGCCCGATGGGGATTTTCGAAATCCCGGACTGCGCGGCCGGTACCCTGGCCATCGCCCGGGCCGTGGCCGCAGCACCGGCGACCTCCCTCATCGGCGGTGGGGATTCCATCAAGGCCGTTCGGGAAAGCGGCTATGCCTCGAGCATTTCCTTCATGAGCACCGGTGGGGGGGCGAGCCTGGAATACCTGGAGGGAAAGATCCTACCTGGCATTGCAGCCCTCGATGATTGAGGTCGTTCGCTTCCTGGGCATCGACTACGGCTCCCGGCGCATCGGCCTCAGCCAGGGCGATGCGGAGCTCCGTACCGCGCTACCGCTGCCGGCCATTTCCTTTCGTACTCCGGAGCAATTTTGGCCAAAACTGCGGCAGCTGTTCGCCTTGCGGCCCTGGGACGTCTTTGTGGTCGGCTATCCGCTCCAAATGGACGGCCGCGTCGGCACGCAGGCCCGGGTGGTGGATCGCTTTATCTCCCGGCTGGAGCGGGAATTTTCCCTACCGGTCGTGCGCTCGGACGAGACGCTCACCAGTCAAGAGGCCCTGGGCTACGTAAAAGCCGGCAAAAGGCGCCCGCATCGGGCGCTTCAGTGGAGGCATTTTCGCCAAAAAGGTTGGGTGGACTCCGAAGCGGCCGTGCTGATCCTGCAGGACCATCTGAATGCCCTGGAGATCCCCCTTTCCGATGGGCCGGGAAATAGCGTTGACGGCGGAGGGCAAGACCTGCAGCCTTGGGCCCGGCGTGGGGAGGTTTTGTGCTCCCGTAGTTCAATGGATAGAACATCGGTCTCCGGAACCGACGATCCGGGTTCGAGTCCCGGCAGGAGCGCCAGGAAATAGAGGGTGTATTGGGAGAGCTTTTTTCAATTCCCCTGGGGGATTTTCACAGAGGGTATGCGGTGGTTTCACACAGGATATTTTACACAGGAGATGCGGTGGCGCGACGGCCCCTTGGCGGAGCCAAGGCGGCCCCGGAGGGGCGCTTCGCGCCCCTCCGGGGCCGCAGTTGGCGCGCGGCGCAGCCGCGCGTCAACGGGCCGTTGCGCAGGGGGGAAGGAGGAAGGGCTCTATTTCTCAGAGAGAAGCCCATCGGTGGGAGAGAAGGTGTACAGGGGAAAGAAGCCATTTTTCAGAAAGATTCATCCGTTGGGAGTGACAAAGACCAGCCTGTTCGGCCGACCGGTGTGGATTCGGAGGGCGGGTTTAGTGGGGAAAGGAAAGGATCGGTGTGGATTCGGCCGGCGGGTTTACCGCCTTTGAGCCCCGGAGGGGTTCGGGCCCGCTGCGCGGGCGGCGAATGAAAAAATGGGAATCCCCATTTTTTCATTCGCAAAGGCGGTAAACCGAACAAAATACCGCCGATTTGAGTGGAGATCAGGCCCCAGGGAAAACAAAATGCCGGCGACTTGGGTGATGTTCAGGCCATCAGGGAGGAAGCGGTGGACATTGGGGAAGAGGCGACGGCCATCAAGGAAGAGACGTTGAACATCGAGAAGGAAGCGGTGGAGCCGAAGTTGAGGCGCCATTTCCAATCCCTGGCGAAGAAACTCCAGGAGTATGACCGGCACTACTACCGAGAAGCGGCGCCGCTAATTTCTGATTTCGAGTACGATTGCCTGAAGCACGAGTGGCGGGAGTTGAGGCAGAAATACCCCTCTCTGCACCCGGAGTCGGAGAGCGTGGGCGACGACCGGCAGGAGGGCTTTGCGAGCTTTCCACACCTATCTCCGATGCTGAGCCTGGAAAATACCTACGCCCGTCCGGAACTGGATGCCTTCGACCGGCGCATTCGCCGCAGCCTGGGGGAGGGGGAGAAGATCGAATACGTTCTCGAGCACAAAATCGACGGTGTGGCGGTGAACCTCATCTACGAACGGGGCCATCTGATCCGTGTGCTGACCCGGGGGAATGGCCTTGAGGGCGACGATGTGACCGAAAATGTCCTGACCATTCCGGATGTGCCGGATTTTTTAGAGCATGCGCCGGAACGCCTGGAGCTGCGGGGGGAAATCTACGTTCCGCTAAAAGTCTTCGAGTGCATCAATCGCCGGCGGGAGGAGCGGGGAGAGGAAATTTTTGCCAACCCGAGGAATCTGGCCGCCGGTAGCCTGAAGACGAAGGACGTGGGCGTGGTGCGGGAGCGCGGCCTGCGGCTCTGGATCCACAGTCTGGGCCTCTGCGAGGGGCAGGAAATCCCGAGCCTGCTTGATTTTTTCCAAAAATTGCGGGCGTGGCACCTGCCCTGGGTCGGGTTTTTCGAATTGGCCCGTTCTCCGGAGGAGATCTGGAGGGGTATTGAAGCCATCGACCGGCGCCGCTCCGGGCTGGATTTTGCGACGGACGGAGTGGTGCTGAAGCTCCAGGAGCGCCGCCTGCAGCGAATGTTGGGTGAGACCCAACACGCCCCGCGCTGGGCCTTCGCCTACAAATTTGCGCCGGAGCGCATCGAGACGCGCCTGGAGCGGATCGTGCTGCAGGTGGGGCGCAGCGGGGTCGTGACCCCGATTGCCGAGCTTGTGCCGGTGTGGATCGCCGGTACGGAGGTCCGCCGTGCGACGCTGCACAACGCTGCCGAGATCGGGCGGAGGGACATCCGCGAGGGCGATACTGTCCTGCTCGAAAAGGCCGGCGAGGTCATTCCGGCGGTCGCGGAGGTGGTTTTGGCCAAGAGGCCGAAGGACTCATCGCCCTTCGTTTTTCCCCAAAACTGTCCCTGCTGTGGCTCTCCTCTGCGGCAAGCGGCTGGGGAAGTGGCCTGGCGTTGCCCCGATGAGGATTGCCCGGCCAAGGTGGAGGCCCGTATTTTGCACTTCGTCTCTCGCTCGGCGATGCACATCGAGGGCCTGGGC
>JAIRLG010000031.1 GCA_031259625.1 Puniceicoccales bacterium | reverse complement strand
TGGATGTTGAGAAAAATGCTTCCTTCCGTCGAATCGCAGTGCCACCGGCACTGGCCGGCGAGCGGGCCGATAGGATTTTGGCCACCTGCTGTCCCGAATTTTCCCGAACGGAGCTCCAGAAATACTTCAGGGCCGGTCGGGTTTTCTGCGAAGGCAGCGTCCTGCCGGCCAAGGAACGCCTTGCGGCCGGAAAGTTCTTGGAGTGGAGCCTTCCGGCGCCCGAGGGCGAAGGGGCACATCCATCGCCAGAACCCCTTTCTCTGGATATTCTCTTCGAGGACGAGGATATTTTGGTCCTCTCCAAGCCCGCCGGAATCGTCGTTCATCGCGGCAATGGGGTGCACGGCATCACCTTATCGGAAGCTCTGGCCGCGCAAAACATAATGCTGAGCACCCTAGGGGGCCCTGATCGGGCAGGTATCGTTCACCGCCTGGACAAGGATACCTCCGGGGTGATGGTTCTGGCCAAGACGGACCTCGCCCATCAGGCCCTTCAGGCGGCCTTCGCCTCACGAAAGGTTCAGAAGATCTACCATGCCCTTGTCCGGGGCGTGCCCTCCTGTCTGTCCGGAACGGTGCAACTGCCCCTGGGGCGCCATCCCGTTCACCGGACGCAGCGGTGCGTCTGCCCGGAGGGACGGTCGGCCCGGTCGGACTGGAAGGTTTTGGAAACTTTTGGCGAACACTATGCCCATCTGCAGGTTCAGATTTTCACCGGCCGGACGCACCAGATCCGCGTGCACCTGCGGTATTTGGGCTTTCCCATCCTGGGGGACAGCCGCTATGGCTACCGCCTTCACGCCTCCGACCCCTGTCGCTTCGGTCGGGTCATGCTTCACGCCCACCGGCTCAGCCTGCCTCACCCGCGGAGCGGTGAAGAGCGGTGCTTTAGGGCGCCGCTGGCGGAGGATTTTCTGGAAAAATTGAAATTTCTGAGGACTCATTTTCCTCTCGGTGCGCTTTCCCATGACGCTCAAAACGAAAACCCAGCCAACGGCGCGGAGACCTAGGCCGAAGCTCCCTCCCAGGGCCGTGGAGCACAGCGCCATCGTCCTGCGGCACCTGCAGGAACTTTTCCCGAAACCGGAGGTTTCGCTCCAATACCGGAATGGCTTCAGCTTTCTCGTGGCAGTCCTACTCTCGGCCCAATGTCGGGATGAGCGGGTGAATCGGGTGACGCCGGGGCTCTTTGCCAGGGCCGATTCGGCCGAGAAGATGCGAGAGCTGTCGCTCCAGGAGCTGGAGGAGTGGATCCGGCCCTGTGGCCTATTCCGATCCAAGGCGAGGTTTTTGAAACAATTGGCCGAAGTGCTGGTGGTGCGCCATGGCGGGGAACTGCCCTCTTCTCTGGAGGAGCTGGAAGGACTGCCAGGGGTGGGACACAAGACCGCCTCCGTCGTCGTGAGCCAGTTTTTTGGGAAAAATGCCTTTCCGGTCGATACGCACATCCACCGCTGTGCCCGGCGCTGGGGCTTGAGTGAGGGGAAAGATGTGCGCCAGACGGAGAGGGATCTCTGTGGGCTCTACCCCGAATCCCTCTGGCGAACGCTGCACCTTCAGATCATCCTCTACGCGCGCCGCCACTGTCCGGCCCGGGGCCATCGCCTGGAGCATTGCCCGATTTGCCGTGAGCTGGGGGCCTGAGATTCTTTTTGCCGGGTTTGGGGCCGCCTTTGGGCCTTACGGGCCCTAGCGCCCGCGCCTGCGGCGCGGGCGCCGCGGGAGGGGAAAGGAACTTTCCTTTCCCCTCCCGCAAAGGCGGCCCCAAAGATTTTTTCTGGGAAAAGCCGTTCGCGTCAAAAATCCGAAAAGGAAAAACGAACCTTGCTTCCCCAAAGCCTTTTTTTCAGCTAGAAGTCCCATGGATTCGCATTTGGAGAATCTGAGATCGTCCTACATGGATTCGCATTTGGGGAAGCTAAAGTCGTCCTACGATGTGGTCGTCATCGGCGGCGGGCTCGGGGGACTGACGGCGGCCCATTATCTGGGAAAACTGGGCCACAACGTCCTGCTCCTGGAGCAGCACCACCAACTGGGCGGCCTGGCGACCTGGTTCAAGCGCCCCGGGGGCCATATTTTCGACGTCTCCCTGCACGGCTTTCCAGTCGGCATGGTCAAGTCGTGCCGGAAGTACTGGTCACCGGCCATCGCCGACGCCATCGTCCAGCTGCCGCGCATCCGTTTCGTCAATCCCCAGTTCTCGCTGGAAACCTCCTTCACCCGCCAGGATTTCTCACGCCTCCTCGTCGAGGATTTCCATATCCCCAGCCCCACCATCGAGAGCTTCTTCGACCAGCTCCGGCAGATGAATTTCTACGACCATCCCACCGAGAGCATCCGGGAAATTTTTGAAAAATTCTTTCCCCAGCGAGACGATGTCCATCGCTTTCTCCTCGAGCCCATCGCCTACGCCAATGGTTCGACACTGGAGGATCCGGCCATCAGTTACGGCATCGTCTTTTCCAACTTCATGAGCCAGGGGGTTTATACCTTCCAGGGCGGAACGGATACCCTCATCGGGGCCATGACCCGAGAGCTCTCGGCCCATGGGGTCGACATCCGCCTCCGCTGCCCAGTGGAGGAGATTTTGATGGACACTTCCTCCCCCACTCCCTCGGTCTGCGGCGTCCGCGTGGGCGGTACCGCCATCCCCTGCCGGGCGGTGATCTCCAATGCCAATGTCCTAAAAACCCTGACGGACTACCTCCCCGCCTCGGCCCTTGAGGAGGATTTGAAGGAACAGTCCCGGCGGGTGCGCATCAACACGAGCTCCTGCCAGGTCTATCTCGGCATCCGCTCCGGCGAGACCCTTCCCGACATCGGCGACCTGATCTTCTTTTCCGAAAATGAGCATTTCGACAGCCGGGAATTGCTGGATTTCCATACCAAGAGCCGCACCTTTTCGCTCTACTATCCCAGGACGCGGCCCCGGCGCGAGCCCCGCTATGCCATCGTGGCCTCCACGAATGCCCGTTGGGAGGATTGGAATGCCCTGGACGAAATTTCCTACCAGAAGGAAAAAAAGCGCCTTATCGAAGATACGCTGGGGGCGCTGGAGACCCTGATTCCCGGCATCCGGAACCAAATCGATTGGGCGGAAGCGGCGACACCCAAGACCTTCCACCGCTATACGGGTCACCCTCGGGGGACTTCCTTCGGCACGAAATTCGAAGGGCTGTATCTCTCCATGCACCTGCCGGAGCAGATTCGCGGTCTCTACCACACCGGTTCCGTCGGCATCATCATGTCCGGCTGGCTGGGCGCGATGAACTACGGCGTCATCGTGGCCCACAAGGTCGCAGGTGCGCTCCATTCCTGAGAAAAAGTCCAGACTCCATCGCTGCAGTCTGGATAAAATGCACTCCACTCCTGAAATTTAGGCTTCACGGGAGAAAGCTTGGGTCTCATCACTGCGGTCTGGGTAAAATGCGCTCCACTCCTGAGAGAAAGTTTAGTCTCCATCGCTGAGGTCCAGATAAAAAAAGAGAGCTCAAAGCTCTCTTCGCCACGCGTTGTCCATTCCGAGAGATTTTTAGGCAGCGCCTCCTAAGGCTGCCCCCCCACCGCCGTCAAAAGGCCCCCCTTCATCTCCCGTTCCTGCCTGGGCTTGGTTGAGCTCCTTCAGGCTTTCATAAAAACGGACCAGATGATGCACCCAAAACATTTCGATGAAGTGTCTCAGGTTTTCCAGAAGAGCTGCGTTGTAGGTGATTTCAAAATCGCCGTAC
>JAIRLG010000027.1 GCA_031259625.1 Puniceicoccales bacterium | reverse complement strand
ATCGCGGCGCCGGCGATGCGGCGGGCCATTTTGTAGAGATACCCGCTGGACTCGACGAGCATTTCGACCGACGGGCCCTGGCGGATGAACTCGAGGCGTTGCAACCGCTTGACAGGATTTTCCCGCCGGTTTGGGTGAGTAGCCCCGAAGGTCGAGAAGTCGTGGGTGCCGACGAGGGTGGTACGGAAAGGCTCCAAAAGCTCCAGGGCGAGCCGGCGTTCGCCGAGATTATGGACGTAGCGCTGTTGGAACGGCGAGGAAAAGCCCTCGTGGAAGGAATAGGTGTAGCGCTTCCAAAGGGCGGAGTAGCGCGCGTGGAAGCGGTTCTCGGTGGGCGAAAGGGAAAAGACCTGAATTTCCGCCGGCAAACCGGAGCGCAGCGCGCGGAGGAGGGCCGGAGCCCCGTGGGCCCAGTCGGCGTCGAAGTGAAAGACCTGGTTCCGGGCGTGAACACCGGCATCGGTGCGGCCGCTGCCGTGGATGCGGATCACTCGATGGAGGATTTCCCCCAGGCGGGCTTCGATGAAGTCCTGCACCGTATTCCCGTCGACTTGGCTCTGCCAGCCGTGAAAAGGAGTCCCATCGTAGGCACAATGGGCCCGCCAGCGCGTCATCGGGCCAGGCCCCAGCGGGAGGTGAAGGGGTAGAAGATGAAGGAGGCCCGGCCGACGACCTCCTTCTGCGGCACCGAGCCCCAGTAGCGACTGTCCCCGCTGTAGGGAGAATTGTCCCCCATGGCGAAGAAATGATCCTCCGGAACCCGCACATCATTGCCCTTGACGAGCGAGCCCGAGGCGGTGTAGCCCCGGTAGGGCGCCAGCTGCGCGTGGTTCTTTCGAAAGGCGGAGCAGTTGTCCAAAACCTTCCCGTTGCGGAGGAGTTGGGGCTCCTGCACCTCCAGCTTATCCCCCCCCTGGCCGACGAGGCGCTTGATGTAGTATTTGTCGCTGCCCATGAGCTCGGGGATATTCCGCGTCCGGAAGACGAAAGGATCCCCGATCTGCGGTCGGGTGAAGTGGTAGCGCAGGCGGTTGACAAAAAGCATGTCCCCGCTCAGGATGTCGAAGCAGAGCAGGGTCTCGTCCTTCTTCTTCCGGATGGAAGTGTTCAGGTAGGTCTTGCGCCCCTTACGGATGATGAAGGGGCGCATATCGCCTTGGAAGACCTGTGACCACGAGTCCTTGCCGGGATAGAAGGCCTGCAGGACGACCTCGTCGAGGGAGAACTCGAGCGGCACCCGCACATAGACCGGCGTGTCGCGGATGTAGAAGCAATAGGAGCGCAGTTTCGTCGGCAGAAGGCCGAAGTACTTCCGCCCGTCGACGATCTGGTAGTTCAGCACTCCCCCGTAGGGCGTCGGATGCTCGTCCCGCATCATCAGGGGAAGGAAGACCGGCCCCCGCACCGGACAGTGGGCGCTGTAACGCACCGCCCCGAGGCAGAGGAAGCGAAAGACTTTGCGCCAGGCCTTTGGGGCCGGATTGTTTTTGGAAAAGACCTCAAAGGTCATGCCGGCGTAGCTGGGATACATGGAATTAGTCGGAATCTTGAAGGGCTGGAAGAAGAAGCAGCGGATGCTGAGGGCGACGATGGCCGCCACCAGGAAGACCTCGGCATTCTCCGTCCAAAATCCCTGGGGATAGACGTCGCCCCCGTACTTTCTGGCCCGATTCTGAATCTCTCGACAGCAGGATAGGATTTCCTCCTCGGCCGCATCGGCCTTTTTCAAAAGCGCCTGCAGCGTCTCTTCCGACTCCCGCAGCTCCCGTATCCCTTCCGCCGGCAGGCAGTCCCGGCGGTAGGCCACGACCTTGCGCACCGCGTACAGCAGACTTTCGATGGATTTCCTCCGCTTCTGAAGGGGGGATTTTCTGCGAAAAAAGCCGAACATTTGCCTCAGAGTACCCAGTCGTAGCTCCCCTCCGTGAGCTTCTCACCATCCTCCTCGCGGACGAGCAGGGTATCCTCGATGCGCACCCCGCCATCCGGGTAGTAGAGCCCGGGCTCGACCGTGATGACCATGTTCTGGGCGAGCCGGCCGGCCCCATGGGCGAGCCGCGGCTCCTCGTGGATATCCAGGCCGATCCCGTGGCCGGTGTTGTGGATGAAGCCCGTACAGCCCTCCAGGGAAATGCACACCGGCCATCCCTCCGCTTCGAAAAAGGCGACGTTGCGGTCGTGGATCTCGGCGGCGGAAGCGCCCGCGCGCACCTGCGCCACACTCCGGCGATGGGCCTCCAGAACCGCGTCGTAGCGCTTCTGCTGCGGCGGCGAAGGCTCGCCCCTGAGGAAGGTGCGCGTCATGTCGCCCCAGTAGCCGCTGGACTTCAGGCGCGGGAAGAGGTCGATGACGATGGGCTGATGGGCGCGGAGGGGCCCCTGCCCTTCCCCGTGCGGCTGGCCGCTCTGGGCACCGCCGGCCGCGATGGTGTTCTCGGCCAGCGCCCCACGTTGGAAGCAGAAGAGCTCGATGGACTCCTTCAAAAATTCGGAGCTCAGGGGCTTGCCCTCGAACACAAGGCCTCCGTCCGCCGCAATTTCGCTCCGGAGAAGGATTTCACGGGCCAGAGCCATGGCTTCGGACGTTAGTGCCGCCGCCCGGCGAAGTTCCGCGATCTCCTCCTCCCCCTTAATCGCCCTTTCGGGCAGAAAGGGATCGGGCAGGACCTCGAAGGATAGGCCCCGCTCCTGTAGGCAGAGGAGCGCGGCGGCCGGAAAACTGGCCGGCAATTGCCAGTGCGTGAAACCGTAGTCCTTCTGCAGGCGCGGCAGCGCCGAGGCGATCTTTTGAAAGACGGATCCGCTGCGCTCCTCCGGCGCGAGGAAATCCTCCCAGAGGTGCACCTCGTCGAAGCGGGAGTGCTGCCGGAGCCGGTCGCGCTCCAGGCCATGGATAATCGCCAGGCGCTTTCCTTCTCCCCCAATGGCGAGAAAGGGGTCGATGACCGAAATGCCAGCCCAGTAGCGCAGATCGGCGTCATGGCCGGTGTCGGAAAAAATGACTTTGGCGGTGTTTGCCATGAACGGGATGTGGAACCGGCAAAAATACTAGAGTTCGAGGTGGTAATTCTTGGCCAGTTCCTTCGCCTGTTCCCGCCAGGTCTCCCCATAATCCCCGCCGACGAGGTAGTTGAGCGACTGCTTCGCCTTGTGCGGCTTTCCGCGCTCCATGGAGAGGATGGCCGAGAGGTAGAAGGCCGCGCCCCGAATCGAGCGCGGGTAATGCATGTCCGTCGCCGTGGAGAGCAGCGCGATGCGTCCCTCCTCCGCTTCACCGCCGAGCAGGAGACTCATCGCCTTGCCCAGCGCCGCCCGCCCTCCGAAAATACTGCCCTTCAGGGCGGACCGGGCTCGTCCGTAGTGCCTGGCCGCCGAAGCATAATCTTTTGCCTGATAGGCCCGGTCCGCCACTTCCAGGAAACAGAGGCCGGCCAAGGGGTGCGACCGATGCTTCTCGGCGAACGAGAGCCTGTCCTCCGAAGTCCGAAGCGCCGCAAAGCGCCGTTCCGTGCGCCTTCCGTAAATATCCCTCAGCCACAGGGCCAGGGCCAGCAGGAGTCCCGCCG
>JAIRLG010000096.1 GCA_031259625.1 Puniceicoccales bacterium | reverse complement strand
CCCCAGGAAAAAGGGGTTGGGGCTGCCTTTGCGCCGAAGCCCCCTGCGGGGGCTTCGGCGGGGCCCGCCGCCGGCGGGCCGCTTCCTACGGAAGCCAAAGGCAGCCCCGAAAACGGGCGAAAACTCCCTAGGCCTGGCCATTTCAGCATCGGGGGAAAAGCATTTTGGGAGGTAGGGAAGGTTTTTTTGGGGCTGTCTTTGGAGCCCGCAGGGCTCGCCCGCGGAGCGGGCCCCCGCGGGGGGCATGAAACTCCCTTTTCATTCCCCCGCGGCAAAGACAGCCCCAAAGAACGCAACTCCGCCTAGGCCCCAGCGGGCCGAGTTTCTCGAGCCAGACTTCGGCCTCCGGCCCAAGCGCTTCCTCGCCAGGCCAAGAGGCGCACCGGCAGCGCAGGTATCCTCCCTCATCCATCCTCCCGATAAATTCTCCCCTCAGGGCGATACCGATGTCCAGCGTCCTTTCGCCCCAAAGGTCTCAGGAATTGGAAACCCAGGGCCGGAGCTTCTGCTCGATGCGCTTTTGGACGACGTCGAAGGGGCCGCGGCTGTCGATTTCGACGAAGGGCATGCCGGTCGATTGGAGATAGCGCAGCGCCGCATCGGTCTCCTGAAGGAAGGTGTGGTAGCGCCGGCGGGCCAGCGTCTCGTCGATGTCCGTCGGGCGCACTTCGCGCAGCGTTCCCTTTCCGCTCCGCCTGACCTCCTGGTTGTGGGCCATCGCCTTGCGGCCACGGGAGAGCTGCCGCTCCAGGCTCGTCGCCTCGTCGACGGAGAAGACGAGCATCCGAAACTGGAGCGCTTCGGCCCCGAGAGTCCGCCACTTCTCCACCAGCCGGTACAGGAATTTCGCCTGGAGCAGGGAACGCGGATAGCCGTCCATCAGCAGGCCTTCACCTTTCTTGGCCCGCAGCAGGGCCCCCAGGCTCGCCCGAATGACGCTGAGGTCATCCACCAGGTCGCCGTGGTCGATGCGGCTCCGCGAATCCTGGGACTGCAGGAGCTCGCTGATGACCACCGGCTCCGCCGATAGGCCGAGAGCCCGCCTCACGTGGCCGGCGTTGACCCCCTTGCCGGAGCCCGGCGCGCCGCTCAGCCAGATCACCGGCCGCGGAAAAGGTGTGCCGGGAGAAAGATGGTACTCCTCCCAAAGCTCCTCCAGCATCTGCCCGCAGCGCCGGTCCAGATCCTCCTGAGCTTCCGGAGTTCCCTCCCGATCCTCCGAAGCCTCTTTCTGACTCTCCGGAATTCCCGCTTTCCGGTCTTCCGGAGTCTTCTCATCCCAATTCTCCGAAATCTCCTCCCGATCCCCCGACGAGGCGGAGACCCTTTCTGAATTTTCCTCTTCCTGAGACACGTTTTTACCGGCTGCGGACTCTCCTCGCCGAGTTTTCGAAGATTATACGGATTCTCGGCCCGATGGGAATCCTAAAAATCGCAGGCATGGGGTGACGGAAAGCGCAGAGCGGGCCTTTTCAAGTCTTTTCATCTAGGGGCAAGGGATCGGGGGCTTTGGAAAGTGGGTTGGACTGGGTTTTGGTTTTTTGGGTTTTCGAGTGTTTTTTGGTTTTTTTGTGGGGGGTTGGTTTTGGGGCTGTCTTTGCCGCGAGGGGCCTGAAAAGGAAGTTTTCATGCCCCTCGCGGGGGCCCGCTCCGCGGGCGAGCCCTGCGGGCTCCAAAGACAGCCCCCAAAACAACTCCCAGCACCGGCTCTGCGGGCCTGACAACCCCAAGAAGCACCGGCCCTGCGGTCTGACAACCCCAGGTATCGGTTCTGCAGGCCTCCAGGCCCGATAGTGCCCAGCATCGGCCCTATGGGCCTGACAACCCCCAAAACAGCTCTGCGGGTCGGTGCTGCGGGCTACCCCATCCTAAAAAAACCTAGAGCACGGTGTGGTCCGGCACGACGGCATCCCGGCCGATGCAGAGGATCCCATCGCGGACGGTGAGCCCGTTGTACTCGAAGCCATCCTCCTTGCCCTCGGGCGTCAGGCGCACGTGGTTCCCGATGCGGGCGCCCTTATCGATGATGCAGTCCCGGATGTAGCTGTGACAGCCCACGCCGATGGGCGGCACCTCGCCCTCCGCCAGTGGGCCTTCCGCCAGCGATTCGTAGTGCCGGGAGCCCATCATGAGCACGTTTTCCATACTCGTCCCCTCGCGGACGACGGAGCAGAGGCCCAGCACGCAGCGCTTCAGCCGCACCTCTTCCAGAAGACAGCCGTCCGAGATCAGGACCTCCTCCAGCTCGCAGTGGTTGGCCTTCGACGCCGGCAGGATGCTCGGGTGGGTATGGATCGGCGCCAGCGCGTCGTAGAAGTTGAATTCCGGCTGCGGCGCAGTCAGGCCCAGGTTGGCGTCGAAGAAGGAACGCACCGTCCCGATGTCCTCCCAATAGTCGTCGAAAATATAGGCCCGCATCGCGACTTTTCCCAAAAGCCCGGGGATGATCTCCTTTCCGAAATCGGAGCCGCAGCTCGCCAGGGCCCGTTTCAGGATTTCCGCCCTGAAGACGTAGATGCCCATCGAGGCCAGGCTGTATTTTCTAGCGGATCGGTCTCTTAGGCGGCTCCGCCACTCGCCGGCCAGGGTCAGCTGTTCGATGAGCTCCGGATCATCCGGTTTTTCGAAGAACTCCGCGATGGAGAGGTCCGGTTGGACGCGCATGACGCCGAAGGAGGAGATCCGCTCATTGGGAATGGCCTTGGCGGCGATCGTCACGTCGGAGTCGTGGAGCCGGTGCTGCCTCACCAGGTCGGCGATGTTCATGCGGTAGAGCTGGTCGCCGGAGAGGATGATCATCAGGTCGCCCTCCGAGACGTGGAAGTAGCGCATGTTCTTGCGGACGGCGTCGGCGGTTCCCTCGTACCAGCTGTCGGAACTGTCCTGGGTCTGCTCGGCCGAGAAGATCTCGATCTTGCCGCCGCCGAAGGTGTCGAAGCGGTAGCTGTTCTCGATGTGGCGGTGCAGTGAGCGGGTGTTGAACTGGGTCAGGATGTAGATGCGGTTGAAGCCCGAGTTCAGGCAATTGCTGATGGGGATGTCGACCAGGCGGTACTTCCCCGCCAATGGTACGGCCGGCTTGCAGCGGCATCGGGTCAACGGGTCCAGGCGCCGGCCCCGCCCTCCCCCCATGATGACGCACAATACCTTCGACCCATCCACTCCATCCCCCAGTCTAGTGGCTCTGACTCCGAAGTCAAATCGCGTTCCGCCGAGTTAAGCCGCGTTCCGCCGATGAGTTCCCTGCTGGTGCGTAGGTCTTCTCGCTGCTGCTGCGCAGGTTCCTCGTCCATAAAGACTCCCTCTCATCTGGACGAAGGAACGGAAGGGGTTCAGGGAGGAGCAGAAATGGGGACGGTTCTTGTATGGCGGAAATGGGACTGGTTCTGCTGCAGAAATTGAGGTGGTTCCTGTGTTTTTGTCCGCTGTCTTTAAATCCCAAAGGGATTTGGCCCGCTCCGCGGGCCGCGGGGCGAAAAGGAAAAGTCCCTTTTCCTTTTCGCCCCGCAAAGACAGCGGATGAAGAAGCTTGAAAGGCTTGATGAAGTGCTTGGCTTTATCGCTTCCCTTCCGGAAATCTTTGCTTCAATTGCGTGTAAATATATGGATACAAAAAATACAGCGGAAATGCAGTCGCTCGGTGGGATGCTAAGTCCCTCTCTCTCCATGCCCCAATGGCTGAAACTGGCCTACGGAGTATTCTTTCTCACTCTCACGGCGCAGATAACGGTCCCTCTGCCCTGGACACCGGTGCCGATCACCGGCCAGACCTTTGGGGTGGCCTGTGTGGCGCTGACCATGGGTTCTTTGGCGACACCTACCGTTGCCATTTATTGGCTCCTGGGCCTCTGCGGCCTGCCCGTTCTGGCCGGTGCTGTGAGTGGGGTTCTCTGGGGGCCGAAATCAGGCTACCTCCTGGGCATGGTCCTCGCGACGGAGGTCGTGCGGCGGCTGAAGGCGAGGGGATGGGCTCGAACCTGGTGGGGTAAGTTTTCCGTCCTCTGGGCCGGAGAGGTTTTTATCTACGCTTTGGGTCTTCTCTTCCTATCCTTCTTCGTCCCGCGTGAAAGCCTCCTGAGGGCCGGTCTGTGGCCCTTCATCCCGGGAGATGTTCTGAAAATGCTCGCCGCGGCCACCGTGGCCTTTCACTGGGAGCGTTACGCGGCATCGGGGAATTGAAGCGGAGAAAAGTCCTCCCGATGGGGCTCGGTGAGATTTTTCTCCGGAAAAAACCTGCCGGCGTGGGTACTCCCTTC
>JAIRLG010000007.1 GCA_031259625.1 Puniceicoccales bacterium | reverse complement strand
TGGCGGAGGCCAGGGCGGGCCTGGAGGCGCTGGAGCAGACCCCGCTCGACCGGCTCAGCTGGGACCATACGCTCGAGGAGCTGATTCACTTCGACCAGAACCTTTCCGATGCCTGGGCGAAGCTCGACCACCTGAATAATGTCTGCGATTCGGAGGTCCTGCGGGCCGCCTACCTCGAAGTGCTGCCGGAAGTGACGCAGTTCTTCGCCTCCATCCCCCTTCGGCCCAAGCTCTGGAAGCTCGTCCGGAGCTATGCGGCCACGGAGGAGGCCCGGCAGCTCTCCCCCCTGCGCGCGCGCCATCTGCAGCGAACCCTGGAGGGCTTCATCGACAGCGGGGCCGACTTGCCCCCGGAGAAGAAGGAGCGGATTCTGGAGATCGAGCAGCGGCTCTCCCAACTCACGAACCAGTTCGGCAAAAATGTCCTGGATGCAAAAAATGCCTGGGCCCATGAGGCACAGCTGGAGGAGCTGCGCGGGCTACCGGAGTCCGTTCTCGGAACGCTGCCGGCCGGTGCGGCTCCAGGAACCAAGCGGCTGAGCCTGCAGGCGCCCTGCCTGGGTCCCTGCCTGCAGTACCTCGAGAACCGGGAGCTGCGGCGGAAGCTCTGGGAGGCCAGTTTGGCCGTCGGCCGGGAGGGCCCCTACGACAACCGACCCCTGATCCGGGAAATCCTAGCGCTGCGGGAGGAACATGCCCGTATCCTGGGGGAGAAGACCCATGCCGACTGCGTCCTGCGGCGCCGCATGGCCCGGGAGGGACAGCGGGCATTGGCCTTCATCGACGACCTGCACCGGCGCGTCGGGGCATTCGCGCTTCGGGAGGCTCAGGCTCTGCAGGACTTTCGGGATGAGGAGAGGGGCGATCGGGAGGCCCTGAGGCCCTGGGATGCCGGTTTTTGGAGCGAGAAATTGCGGCAGAAGCTCCATCGTTTCGACGAGGAGGCACTGCGGCCTTATTTCCCCATCGATGCGGTGTTTCGGGGCCTGTTCTCCATCGCCCAAAAGCTCTACGGCATCTGCGTCCGGGAGCGGCCGACCCAGGCCGGAGCCGAGGCCACTGGCCCCGACAGCGTTCCGGTGTGGCAGGAGGAGGTCAGGTTCTTCGAGGTCTACGAGGCGTCGGGCAAGTACATCGGCGCCTTCTACGCGGACTGCTTCCCGAGGGCGAGCAAGCGGGGCGGGGCCTGGATGGGGGATAGGGTCGGTCGGCGCGGGCGCGACGGCCACTACCGCTATCCCGTCGGCGTCCTCTGCGCCAACCTCAGCCCGGCGGCCCCTGGTCGTCCGGCCCTGCTGGCCCACTCCGAGGTCACGACGCTCTTCCACGAGTTCGGACATTTGCTCCACAGCCTCTTCGGACAGGTGGACATCGCCGAGCTCAACGGAACCCATGTGGCCTGGGATTTCGCCGAACTACCCTCCCAGCTGATGGAGAATTTCTGCTGGGATCGGAAGAGCCTGGATCTCTTCGCCCGGCATTACGAGACGGGGAAGAGGATCCCCCAAAAACTATTTCGGGCGATGAAGTCGGCCCGGAATCACCTCTCGGGTCTGGCCATGCTGAGCCAGCTCTGCCTCAGCCGGCTGGATCTCGAGCTCCACCAGTGCTATGCGTCCTATCGGGAGGAGCCTTGGGAGGAAACCCTGCGGGAGCGGCTCGCCCCCTACCGGCCGCCCTGGAGCGTCGACCGCCCGAGCATCGTGGCGCAGTTCAGCCACATTTTCGACGGCGGCTACGACGCGGGCTACTACTCCTACCTCTGGGCGGAGGTGCTGGAGGCGGATGCCTTCGGTGCCTTCGAGGCCCAGGGGGTTCTCGATGCCGGGACGGGTGAGCGCTTCCGCCGCTGCATCCTGAGCCAGGGCGACCTGTACGATGCGGATCAGCTCTTCCGGGACTTCATGGGCCGCGATCCGGATCCGACGGCCCTCCTCCGCCGCGAGGGCCTCTGGGAATCCCCGCCGGAGCCGCAGGGCTCCGGCCCCTCTCGGCCCGAGTAGGGTGTCGGGGGTTTAAACTGGCTTTCCCGGAAGGGTGAGGTCTCGGGCTGGTTTGGGCTGGCTTTCCCGGGAAGGAAAAGGACTTCGTCCTTTTCCCTCCCGGTGGCCCGCGCAGCGGGCCGGATGCCTTCGGCATCGAAAGCCAGCCCCTCCCGCTGTAACTCCTCCCTGGAAATTTATGGCCCCTCACCGGAAGTTTATGACCCATCTCTGGAAATTTAAGCCTTGCTTTCCGGAGGGGACGGGCTTCCATCGCCCCGATCATGAAGGCCATCATCCGAATCCAGGGGAAGCAGCTGACCGTTTCGGAGGGAAATATCTTTTTCGTCAACCGCTATGCCGATTCCCAAGCCGGTGACCGGGTGGAGGTGAAGGAGGTTCTCCTGGTCGGCGAGGGCCCAGAGGCCAAGCTCGGAGATCCCTACGTGGCCGGTGCCCGTGTCCACCTGAACATCCTCGAGAACAAGCGCGGGAAAAAATTGATCGTCTTCAAGAAAAAGCGCCGCAAGGGCTACGAGCGCAAGCGGGGCCACCGCCAGGAGCTCTCGGTCGTTCGGGTGGAGTCGATCATGGCCTGAGGGGAAATTGAGATTTTTGAGGGAGAAATTTTCCGATGGCACACAAGAAGGGACAGGGGACCTCGCGCAACGGTCGGGATAGCCCGGGGCAGCGCCTGGGGGTGAAGAAGTACGACGGCGAAGCGGTGCGCGCCGGCCATATCCTGATGCGCCAGTGCGGCACAAAGGTCCACCCGGGACGCAATGTCGGCTGCGGTCGGGACTTCACCCTCTTCGCCCTGATCGACGGAAAAGTCCGCTGGGACGG
>JAIRLG010000097.1 GCA_031259625.1 Puniceicoccales bacterium | reverse complement strand
TTGCCGGGATCCAAAAGCCAAGATCGTCGACCTCTTCAACCGACAGGGCCTGGCGCTCGCCCGGGAGCTGCGCAAGTCCTTTGATGACATCACCGTCTTCGACCTGAATTTTCAGTACGATTCCTTCGCCAAGGCCGAAGCGGAGGGACTGAAGCTGGAGTACGGTTGCCTCTACAACATCGCTCTGCCCGACGACAGCAGCGATGGGGTTATCTGGCAGAACGGCGATCCCTCGGTGATGCAGCTCCGTTATGTTTTGAAGGAACTGTTCCGCGTCCTGAAGCCGGAGGGATTCCTCTTCATCTCCGGTGTGAGCTTCCGGCCGGAAGACCTTGAGGCCTTCGGCATCGAAATGGGCGAGGGGAAATTCTCTCCGGAAGCCGTGAGCGTTTTTAGAAAAAAACTAGGGCGAGGCTCAGAATTTGAGGCTTGTGTTCCGGGAGGAGCTCCATCCGGAAGACCTTGAGGCCTTCGGCATCGAAAATTTGGGGCTTGAGTTCCGGGAGCGGCTGGTGGCGAGACCCAGAATCGAACTGGGGACACAAGGATTTTCAGTCCTCTGCTCTACCGACTGAGCTATCTCGCCAGGACAGGGCGTCGAAGGAGGCAAATGCCCCTGGGAAGTCAATGCTTTTACGGCGGGGGTGGAGGACTGATGGAGATTGTTTTTGATGGAGCTGGTTGAGGTTGTTTCGATGGGGTTTGTTTGGGACGGGGTATTTTTTGGGGGCTGGCTTTCGATTCCGGAGGAATCGGGCCCGCGGAGCGGGCCGCGGCGGAAAATGCCCCGCAGGGGCATTTCTCGCCGCAAAGCCAGCCCCCACACACATCACCGACCCTTCACATATTTCCCTTGAAAGCCGGCGGAGATCGACTGAATCGGAGCCGGTCAGTCGAAGCCTGGAGAGCCAGCCGAAGCTATGTCGCATCACGAGGTCCGTATGGAGGAGATCATCCAGCTCTGCCGGCGGCGGGGCTTTCTCTTCCCGTCGTCCGAGATCTACGGCGGCCTGGCCGGCTTCTTCGACTACGGCCCACTGGGCTCCCGGATGCGGAAGAACATCAAGGACCTCTGGTGGCGCTCCATGACGCAGCTGCGCCCGGACATCGTCGGCATCGACACCGCCATCATCCTGCACCCGCAGGTCTGGAAAAGCTCCGGCCATGTGGATGGCTTTTCGGATCCCATGGTGGATTGCAGGGTCTCCAAAATGCGCTACCGGGCCGACCAGCTCTTCTTCGCCCGGGTGGTGGTGGACGGCGAGACGATCGGCTATGTATCGGTGCTGGAAGAGTCGGACATGCAGACCCAGGCAGAGGAAGCGGCCAATAAACTGAAGCGCCGGCTCGCCAAACAGGGGGAGCTGGAGCCGATTCGGCTCCTTCCCTACACCGAGGCTCGGGAGGAGGAATACGCGCTAATTCCCTCACCGGCGACCGGAGAACCGGGGAGCCTCACGGCCCCACGGGCCTTCAACCTCATGTTCCAGACCCGGGTCGGGGCCCTGGAGGACACGAGTTCCGTCGCCTATCTCCGGCCAGAAACCGCCCAGGGGATCTTCATCAATTTCAAAAATGTCCTGGACTCGACGCGGCTCCGACTCCCCTTCGGCATCGCCCAGATCGGCCGTTCCTTCCGGAACGAGATCACGCCGAGGAACTTCAGCTTCCGCTCACGGGAGTTCGAGCAGATGGAGCTGGAGTTTTTCATCGACGACTCGGAAGAATCCTGGAAGCACTGGCATGCCTATTGGATCGACGAGCGCCTAAGCTGGCACCGGGCCCTAGGTCTCCGGCCGGAACGGCTGAGCACCGAGGTCCATCCCCGGGAAAAGCTGGCCCACTACGCCCGGGCCTGTACGGACATCTGCTTCCGCTATCCCTTCGGCATGCAGGAGCTGGAGGGCATTTCCGCCCGGGGGGACTTCGACCTCCGGCAGCACCAGGAGGCCACCCGGGTTTCGCTGGAGTACTTCGACGAGGCCACCCATCGGCGTTTCCTGCCGCACGTCATCGAGCCGGCCCTGGGGGTCGACCGGCTCTTCCTGGCCCTGCTCTGCTCGGCCTACGACGAGGATGAGGTGGAGGGGGAGAGGCGCCAGGTCCTGCGCCTGCACCCGGCGGTCGCGCCCCTCAAGGCCGCCGTCTTTCCCCTGCTCAAAAATAAACCGGAGCTGGTCGCCATGGCGGAGGGACTTTATCGGCGGCTGCAAAAAAAATGGCCCATTATCTACGACGTTTCCGGGGCCATCGGTCGTCGCTACCGCCGGATGGACGAGGTCGGGACGCCCTTCGGCATCACCGTGGATTTCCAGTCCCTGGAGGACGCCACTTTTACCCTGCGGGAGCGCGACAGCACCCGCCAAACCCGTCTCCCGGAGTCCGAGCTCACGGCCGCCATCGACGCCGAGCTGGAGCTCTAGGGCTGTTACTGACCTTGGCTAGGGCCATCTGTTAGCCTTAAGTTGGCCATCCGCCGATTTCGGAGCAGAGCCGCGCCTGAGGGGAGAGCGAGGAGATCGCGAGTGTGGCGATTGGGGAAATGTCAGGTATCGCTGGGGTATCTTTGTTTTTCCTGGAGTTCTAGGGCCGTCGGCTTTGGAACGGAGCTACGTCTGAGGGAAAGCGAAACGGGAGAATTTCGAGTGTCTTTGTTTTCCTGCTTTGTTTTTCTCTCCTCTGTTTTTTCCTGCCGGCTTTGCCGGAAAGCCAGGATTCCCATCCTGGCTTACCGGCGGCCCGCGGAGCGGGCCCGATGCCGAAGGCATCGAAAGCCGGCAGGCAGGCCCCGAAGTCCCGGACATTCCCGTTGCCCCTTTCTCCTTCGGCTCTCGAAGTTTACGGCAGGATCGTCGCCCCGCGGTGATTTTCCGTTGACCCGGTGGAAAATTCCCCCTTCTTCCACCGCTGAAGACGGGAGCATGAAAACGCCTTACAAATACCTGATCACCGGGACGCACGGCTGTGGGAAGTCGACCCTGGCCCACCGCATCTGCTCGGAGCTGAAGCGCCAGGGGCACAATGCCATCGTCATCAGCGAAACCGCCCGCGAATGCCCGTTCCCCATCAATAAAGGCCAGACCCTGGACTCTACGCTTTTCATCGCACTGCGCCAGGCGGTCAAGGAGCTGGAGGCCGTGGCCCACGGCTATACCCACCTCGTCCTCGACCGGGGGGTTCTGGACTCCTTCGTCTACTCCGCCGCGACGCGGCCGGGTCCGATTTCGGATCTCGAAGATTCCCTTCAGAAGGCCCTCGCCACCTGGTCGCAACAGGGGTACAATCAGGTCATCTTTCTCCGCTGTGACTCGCGCGACGCTCCACAGGCGCTTCAGGCGGATGGGGTTCGCGAAACGGATCTGGCCTTCGCGCGGAAGATCGACGAGCTTTTCGAGCATTTCATCACCCCCGCCTCCTTTAAAAATTTCTCTTCGCTGAGCTATTCGCAGGCCCTGGGCTGCCGCATCTCGGTCGAAGCGGACGGAAGAATTTTTCTACATCATGAACACTGATCTCATTCCGCAGTTGCTGGCCTGGGTCTTCAATCCCTATGCCTGCTGGGTCGCCGTCGTCTGGTCCCTCATCGGTTCCTACTTCAACGCGACGATGCGCATCAAGCTGAGCTACGTCATCTGGCTGCCGAGCAATATCTATCTCGTGATCTACAACATCCGCATCGGCCAGAGCGCCCAGGGGGTTCTGTTCAGCTTCTACCTCTTCTTTAACCTGATCGGGCTGAAAAATACCTTCGGCGCTAAGGGCAGCCGATAGGCCAAACGCAAGCCAAGCCCCCCTCAGTCCTCGAACCTCAAAGGGGAAGGCCTTTTCTCAGAATTTCTGAGGGCTCGGGGAAGCTTTCTACCCCGTTGGGGCTCGCTTCGATTTCGAACAACAATGCCTCTTGCCAAAAGAGGATACTTCAGAGAAGAAGGGAGGGACCTCCGCCGGCCTTCGGAGTATTTCGGGAAGCTTTCCACTCCGTTGGGGCTCGGCTCGGTTCCAAAGGGAGAGCGACGCCTCTTTCCAGAGAAGAAGAGGAAGCAAGGGAGACAGGAGAAGTAAGGGGAAAAACGAGGGGTTCTGCGGGTGTGGAGAGGTTTTTTAAAATTTTTTACATTTTTTTAACTTTCGGTCTTGATTTCCGGAAAACCAATTCTAGCATGCCTTCCCTTACCGTAAGGTAGTACGGTTTAGTTAGGGGAGCGCGAGTCGACCTTTTTAGGTCGACTCGTCGTTTAGGCGGATTGGAGACGAAAGTCCGGCTCTCCTGGGAGAAAAATCTCAGCTCCGGCTGGGGATGGAGCCATTGTCTTCTGTAAGTCTTTAGATAGGAGCGAAAGCTACCGTCAGGATGGATCATCGGCTCAGGCGAGATGGGTCATGAGGGGTGATCTTCTTCGGCTGAGCACTGTAAAGCTAGAATGCGGGGT
>JAIRLG010000095.1 GCA_031259625.1 Puniceicoccales bacterium | reverse complement strand
GGGGGCTGGCTTTGCCTGGAGGAAAAGGACTCCGTCCTTTTTCTCCAGGCAGCCCGCGCAGCGGGCACGATTCCGGAGGAATCGAAAGCCAGCCCCCACAGAAGTCCACCGCGCGCAGCGACTTCCAAAAAATCCGAAGCTTGCTCCCCTTTTGAAATTTGCCTTTTCTCGCCTAAAGGATAGACAGAAAACTGCCTCCGGTGCCATGTCGAACGAAAGAGAGAGCCTGGTTCAAATTTCCGATGGCCGCCCCATCGGCATCTTCGGCGCCGGCGTGACGGCGAGGGGCATCGTCCAGTTCCTCAATCACCACGCCATTCCCTACGAGCTCTACGACCAAAATCCCTCGCTGGCGCTTCCCTTCGACGAGGAACGGGCCCGGCGGCACCGCCTGATCCTCTGCAGCCCGAGCTTCCTCTCCCAACACCCCTGGGTACAGATGGCCGAAAGATCCGGCTGCCGATGCCTTCAGGAGTTCGACTTCGCCTCGCGCTTCACACGGGCCAAGCTGCTGGGGGTCACGGGCACCAATGGCAAGACCACCACCGTCGCCTTCCTGGCCCACGCTCTCCGATCCCTGGACCGGCGCAGCTTCACGGCGGGCAACATCGGCCAGGCCCTTTCGGAGCTTCTCGCCTCCGAATGTCCACCGACCGAGGAGGACTGGGTCGTCTGTGAGATCAGCTCGACCCAGGCGGAGCACATGCGGAGCACGCCGCTGCAGGCACTTCTCTGGACGAATTTCGCGCCCAATCACCTCTCGGAGCACGGCAGCCTGCGGCGCTACTTCTCGGCCAAATACCACCTGCTCTCCGCCCTGGAAACTCCGCAGTTCTTCTGCGGCGAGAGCGTGGCCCGGCACGCGCGGAAATTCCGCCGCGCCCTGCCGGATTTCACCCAGATCTGCCCGCCCGTACGGGAGGACCCGCGCTGGCGGAAAACCGTCTTCGAACTCGCCCCGCAGCGGGAGAACATCGCCCTCATCCAGGCCTTCTGGCGGCAGCAGTCCCTGCCCACCGAGGCCCTATGGCGGGCCGCCCGCAGCTTTCGGCCCCTACCCTATCGGCTCCAGCGCCTGCTCACTCGGGACAAGAGAACTTTCTGGAACGATGCCAAGTCGACCACTTTCGCCTCCACCATCGCCGCCTTCCACCAGTTCCCATCGCCCATCCTCTGGATCGGAGGCGGGCGGGATAAGGGGGAGCCCAAGGAGGCCTTTCTGCGGGAGATCCGTCTCCATGTCGCCCATGCCTTCCTCATCGGCGAGGAGGGCGCCGTGCTCCACCCTTTCCTGCAGAAGAGGGGCGTGGCGGCCACTCTTTCCGGAACCCTCGAACGGGCCCTGCAAGGGGTCACGGCCCATCCCTTACTCGAGCCACGGGGCGACACCGTCCTCTTCAGCCCGGGCTATCCGAGCTTCGACCAGTTCAAGAATTTCGCGGAGCGCGGAAAAACATTTGAAAAACTCATTTTAGGTTTGTCATGAAAGCTCTTTGGATTAACTGCTTCCGATGTTCCTCCATCATCTTTTTTTGAGTTTCCAATGAAGTCTTTTGCGCCTTATCGTTCGTTCAGACGGGGCTCCGTCCTGCTGCTTCTCTTGAGCCTGGGCGGATGCGATACCCTGCAGATGCCGTTCAGTTCGCAGGGAAAAGGGCCCCGGCCGGAGGACACGCTTCCGCCGGCGACGGGTGCCACGGCCCCCTCGACCCTGGTGGTTTCCGCTCCGGCCCCCGCCGTGCGCGCAGAGCCCCTACGTCCCATCTGGTACTATCCGGAGCCGGAGCCCCGGGAGGAGATCGCCCCACCGGCACCGGAGCCGAAAATCGTCAGGCCCCAGACGGACTACGTCGTCCAAAAGGGAGATACGCTCTGCGGCATCGCGCGCCGTTTCAAGCTCTCCCTGCAGGAGCTCATCGAAGAGAACCATCTGGATAAGGGTGTACCCATCTACCCGGGCCAGAGGATCATCCTCCCGGGCATTCAGGCCGACGCCCTCGAGGCGCTGGCCGTCGACGGGAAGTACACGGTCCGGCCGGGGGACACGCTCTTCAAAATCGCCCGGCGCCACGGCACGACGGTGGCCGCCCTCCGGAGTGTCAATCATCTCCGGAACGACCGCATCCTGGTCGGGAAGGTGCTGAAGATCCCGAGCCCGGCGGAGACGGCGGCAGCCCGTACGGCCGAAAAGACAGAATCCCCCAAAAATAGAAACACTGCGCCCCTGACCCAGGCCTACAGCGATGCCAACGGGATTTACATCGTCCAGCGGGGCGATTCCCTCTTCTCCATCGCCAAGAAGACCGGCACGACCTTTTCCGAGCTGCAGGAACTCAACCACATCAGCAATCCAAAAAATCTCCAGATCGGGCAGAAGATCCTCATCCATCCGGCCAGCCCTTCGGCGGAGACGACCTTCACGGAGACGACCCAAGCCCCCATGGCGGTAAGCGGCACGCCGGCGGCGCCGGGCGGTGGGGCCTCCCGTGCGTCCCAATCCCCCTACGCCAAGCTCATGGAAGACCCCGATTTCTTCAAGGAGGACATCGACGCAATTCCGGTCGTGCAGGTTCAACCCTAGGGAATGGGCTTTAAATCTCTCGCGGGCGGTCCTTTTTTAAGAAAAAGGAAAAGGGAGTGCTTCTGCGTTCTGCTGGCGCTGCTCCTGAGCGTCACGGGCTTCGTCATCCTTTCCAGTGCCAGCCTGTCCTTCCTCCGGTCGGAGAACTACGCCCTTAAGCAGCTCGCCTGGTCAGGCCTGGCCCTGGGCGCCTTCGGCCTGATGGCCCTCACCCCAACGGAAAAGCTGAGAAAATCCCTCCCCTTCTGGGTCTGGCTTTCGCTCGGCCTTTTACTGGCGGTGCTGATTCCCGGTCTGGGAACCAAAGTCAACGGCTCGCGGCGTTGGATTTACTGCATCCTCCACATCCAGGTGTCGGAATTGGCCAAGATCGCCCTCATCCTCTGGCTCGCCGACTACATCGAGAAAAATGCGGAGTGGATGGACAGTTTCTGGAAGGGATTTTTCAAACCCATCCTCTTCTGCTCGGCCTGGGCCGGCCTCGTCCTGGTCGAACCGGATTACGGCACCGCCGTCCTGCTCCTGGCCGTAGCCGTGACCCTGCTCTTTCTGGGTGGAGCCAAAATCAGGCATCTACTCCTGTCGGCCGCCGGTTTCCTGCTCCTCTTCGCCCTGCTGGTGTGGCACAACCCCCCTCGGCTCAAGCGCATCATCTCCTTTCTCGATCTGGAGGGAAATCGCAGTGACGGCTCCTACCAGCTGTGGCAGGCCATCCTCGCCTTTGTCTCCGGCGGACCCTGGGGACGGGGCATCGGCCATGGGCGACAGCAGCTCACCTATCTGCCCGAAGCCCATACGGATTTCATCTACGCCGTACTGGTCGAAGAGCTGGGCTGCATCGGTGGGATGCTCATCATTGGCCTCTTTCTGCTCCTTTTCCTGAGCGCCTTGTCCGGTCTACGGCGGCAGGAATCCATCTTCGCCCGCACCCTGGGCTACGGGGCCATTTTCCTGATCATCTACCAGTCCATCCTCAACATGGGAGTCGTCACCGCCTGCTTCCCGACCAAGGGCATTCCCCTCCCTTTCCTCAGCTACGGAGGCTCCAATCTCATCACCGTCTACGCCCTGCTGGGGCTCATGACTCACGCCCTTCGGCCGGAAGGCCCATCGAGCGAAGGAGGTCCCGCAGGCCCGTCGAGCGCTGGACGCTCCCTCGATTTCTAACGGCCGTCGCATAGGCCTTCGGGTCCCCTACGAGGAAGACCTTGTGGCGCCCGCGGGAAATGCCGGTGTAGAGCAGGTTGCGCTGGAGCATGACGTAGTGCTGGAAGAGCAGCGGCATCACGACGATGGGGAATTCGCTGCCCTGTGACTTGTGAATGCTGATCGCATAGGCTAGCGAGAGATCCCCGATCTCCGCCGCGCCCAGTTCGACCTCCTGCCCGTCGAAATCCACGACGACTTTCCTCTCCGAGGCCCGTAGATCGCGGATAAAGCCGAGGTCGCCGTTGAAGATGCCCTTTTCGTAATTGTTGCGGGTCTGGATCACCTTGTCTCCCAGGCGCAGGCGCATCCAGGGCACCTGTGTGCCCTTCTGGGCGTAGAGCGATTGGAAGATCTCGTTGAAACGGTCGATGCCCACACTGCCCCTGTAGAGGGGAACCAGGAGCTGGACGTCCCGCCGCGGACAGATGTCGTACCAACTCGGCAGGCAGTGCAGGCAGAGCTGCTTCGTCTTCTCGATGCAGTCCTCGGGCGAGTCCGCCAGGATAAAGTGGAAATCGTCCCTCGGCTGGACGGCCGACAGATCCGCACTGACCCCGCTCAGGTTCGCATCGCCGGAGATGATGGCATGGGCCACGTGCACGATGGAGCTCACGTCGTCCTGGCGAAAGACCTTCCGGAGGCGGACGACGGGCAGGATTCCGGACCGCATCAGGTCGCTGAGAACATTGCCGGCCCCCACCGAAGGCAACTGGTCGCTGTCCCCGACGAAGAGCACGCAGGCGCTTTCCGGCACCGCCCGCAGCAGCGAGGCGGCCAGGCGCGTGTCGAGCATGCTCGTCTCATCCACGATGAGGTAGTCCACGCTCAGCGGGCAGCCCTCGTCGTGCCGGAAACAGCGCTCCTCCGTATCCGTCCGGAACTGCAGAAGCTTGTGGATGGTCTTGGCCGGAGTGCCCGTCGCCTCGGCCAGGCGCTGGGCCGCGCGGCCCGTAGGGGCGGCCAGGGCGACGGCGATGTGCTTCGCCCGTAGAATGGTGACCAGGGCGCGCAGCAGCGTGGTCTTGCCCGTCCCGGGCCCCCCGGTCAGAACCGAGACCTTTTTCGTCAGCGCCGAGCGCAGGCCGGCCAGCTGCTCCTGGGCGAAGACGAAGCCCTCCCGCCGCTGGGCCCAGGCCACGGCCGCGTCCCCGTCGATGCGCCCCAGAGCGGGGGATTTTTTCTGCAGGAGTCGTTTCAGGAGGAAGGCAATGGTCTCCTCGGCCACCTTGAAATGGGCCAGCTGCAGGCGGCCGCTGGGCAGGAGGTGGATTTTTCCGTACTGCCGTAGGAGGTCGAGCTGAGCCTCGATGAGCCCCGGTTCAACCCCCAGCAAATTCTGGGCCGTGCGCACCAGGGCCTCGCGCCCGAGGCAGGTATGCCCCTGCATCTCCTCCACCTCGAAGCTGTGGAAGAGCCCGGCCTCCAGGCGCACCGAGGCCTCATCCGGAATACCCAAGTTCCGGGCCATGCGGTCGGCCGTTTTGAAGCCGATGCCCGCGACCTCGCGGGCGACGCGGTAGGGATCCTTTTCCAGCACCGAGCGCGCCCGGTCACCGTAGGTCTTGTGGAGCTTTTGGCAGAGCGACTGGGAAATCTCGTAGCTCTGGAGGAAGATGAAGAGGTCGCGCACCTGGGCCTGCTCCTCCCAGGCCCGGCGTATCCGGGCCACCCGCCGGGCCCCGATGCCCGGCACCTCCCTCAGGCGGCCGATGTCCTGGGACAGCACCTCGAAGGTCTCGGGGCCGAAGTGCTGGACGATTCTCGCGGCGTAGGACTTGCCGATGCCGCTGGCAAAGCCGTGCGCCAGGTAGCGCTCGAGGCCGTGCAGATCCGACGGGGGCTGGACTTCGAAGGCCCTCACCTCCAGTCGACGGCCGTAGGTGGGGTGTTCCTTCCACTCCCCCTCCAGGGAGAGCCGTTCGCCGCACTGGACGCTGGGAAAAGTGCCGCAGAAGACGACGGCCTCCCCTGGGGTCGTTCCCGACGGCTGCAGCCGACCGACCATGTAGGCATTTTCCTCACAGCGGAAGAGAATGCGTTCCAGACTACCCTGCACGACGACGGACATGGGAGGATTTTCTGTCAGTCTGGGCTCCCGCCCGCCTTCTTCAATCCCAAAGCTCAAAACAGGAACGCTGCCCCTCGGTCTCTCTTTGGTCTGGCGTCTTCTTTGCCTGACGCCTTCTTGGTTCAGCGCCCCCTTTGGGCCTGGTGTTTTGTCTGGCGCCTTTGCGCCCGAGGGGGAGCGGGCTTTGGGGGGGTGGGAGGGTGGAGCTGGCTTTCGATTCCTCCGGAATCGGGCCCGCTATGCGGGCCGCCCCTAGGGGGGTGGACGTAGTCCACCCCCCTAGGGGCAAATCCAGCTCCAAGCCCGCTATCCCCTTCGGGCGCAGGCCCGCACAGCGGGCCCCAGGAGCCCAAAGGGCTCCAAAGGCGCCAGACCTCGCCCCAGGCCTCCGTCGTTGCCTTTTCTCCCAAACCTCCTCCTCAGACCTCCTTCGTCGCTTCCTCTCCAAGCTTTTCCTCTGGGCCTCCTTTCTGGCTTCCCCTCAGAGCCTCTTCCCTGGGCCCTCTACCTCGTATCTTCAGGCCTTTTCCCAGACTCCCTTCCAGGCTTCCCTCCTCGGGCCCCCCTCCGGCGATCCCAAAACTTTTAAGTTTTGCCGCTGCGCTCCGCGCAGCGGGCGCTGGGCCTTAAGGCCCAGCGCGGATCGCCGGAGTTGTCCATCGCCGGAGTCG
>JAIRLG010000063.1 GCA_031259625.1 Puniceicoccales bacterium | reverse complement strand
TTCGGCGCGGTGACCCATGCGGATCTGCTGGAGCGCCTGCGGGAGGCCGGCCTGGAGATCGATCGCAAAAAGCTCCATCTGGAGCCGGTGAAGGAGTTGGGGCCGCATCGGGCCGAGCTACAGCTTCACCCCGAAGTGGTGTTCGATCTCCCCTTCGAGATCGTCTCCGAAAACCCCATCGACCGCGAAACGTAGAGCCGGAGGGCTTTCCGATCGTAAAGAGCTCTGTCCGGAGGCGCCGAAAGGAGCTCCCGGGCCGGGCTGCGACTCCACCCCGAAGGAGTGTTCATCGGGGTCTTGGTGCGTGGTTCCTGAGGTTTTGGCACTTGAGGCCTAGGTGTGGGGGGGCCTGAATGCGTAGACTTGTGGGATTGGCGTGTGGGGCGGGACTGGCTTTGCCCCGAGAGGGGGGGAGGGCTATGCCCTCCCCCTCTCGGGGCGGCCCGCGCAGCGGGCCCGATTCCGGAGGAATCGAAAGCCAGCCCCTAAAGTGAGGCTTTGGCGCAGCAGGAGAGCCTGAGATGGATTTCGATTGAAAGGACCTAAAAATTCACATACTGCGGAGGGATGGATGGGGTGAAAATAGGGATTATCGGTGCGGGCCAGGTGGGGAGCGCGGCGGCGCTCTGATGGGGAAATCTTTTGTCAGCCAGGTCGTCCTGGTGGACAAAAATACGGCTCGGGCAGAGGCGGAAGCATGGGATATTTCGCACGCGTTTCCGCAGGGACGCCACGATGCGATCATCGCCGGTGATTACAAGGATCTGGCCAACGCGTATCTGGTCATCGTCACGGCAGGACTAAACCGGAAACCAGGCCAGACACGCCTGGATTTACTGTCGGCCAATGTGCAAATTTTCTCTGAAATTATCCCGCAGCTGCTTCGGTATGCCCCGGAGACCCTTCTCCTGATTACCTCGAATCCGGTCGACATCATGACCGAGGTGACCCTGCGGCTTTCTGGGCTGCCGCCCCAACGGGTCTTTGGAAGCGGTACCGTACTCGATAGCGCGCGATTTCGTCTCGAATTGGCCCATGAGCTTCGCGTTTCACCGCAATCTATCCAGGCGAGTGTGGTTGGCGAGCACGGCGATAGCGAAGTCCTGGTCTGGTCAGGGGTCACCGTAGCGGGAATCCCGCTGGAGGCCTATGCAAACCTTATGGGCTGCCCGATGGACGAGAATGTCCGTAGGAAAATCCATGAAAATGTGCGGGATGCGGCGGCCCGTATCATCTCGGGGAAGGGCGCCACTTTTTATGGTATTGGCGGCATACTGGGCGACATTTGCCGAAATTTTGTCCTCGATGAGCGCTGCGTACTAACGCTATCCACCCATCATAATACCCCCACCGATCTGTGCTTCTCGTCACCGGTCATTGGGGGCCATAGCGGAATCCAGAAAGTTTTTTCCTACGCCCTCGCCGCAGAGGAATCGGAAGCGCTCCGGAAGAGTTTAGAGGTGCTGAAGGAGCCTACGGAGCTAGCGGTGGAACTGATCGGCAAGAAATAGGACACCATGCCCTATCTGGACGAGGATAGAAGCTAGGTATTTTGGCATCTTCCTTTTTTGGGAAAATTTGAAGGAGTGGTGGAGGGAGAGCTGTAGAGGGGGCCTGAGGTTCGGGTGTATGGCGCCTTGGTGCCCGGGGCTGGCTTTGCCCCGAAGGGGGAGGGCTATGCCCTCCTCCCCCTCTGGGCGGCCCGCGCAGCGGGCCCGATTCCGGAGGAATCGAAAGCCAGCCCCAACCCTAAACCTTCTCCCCTCAGACCTTCCTCGCTCCTTGCTTTCTCTGTCCCTCTAGATATGCCCGTCTCTTACCCCCGAACCTTCTTCCGCTTCCAGACCACCTCCAGAAAAAGCCTTCTCCAGTTCTTACCTTCTCTCCCCCCTTCCCACTCACGAAATGGCGTTGACGAGGGTTTCACCCCGTTCGTAGCAGCGGATGTTTTCCAGAGTCGTTGCGGCGATGCGATCCAGGGCATCCCGGGTGAAAAAGGCCTGGTGGGGCGTGAGGATCACGTTGTTGAAGGAGATCAGGCGCGCCAGCGTACCGTCGGCGAGCGGCTCATTGGAAAGGTCTTGGAAGAAATAATCCTTTTCGTCCTCGTAGACATCCAGACCGGCGGCGCTGATGGAACCCCTTTGGAGCCCCTCGATGAGCGCCTCGGCATCGATGAGCCCGCCGCGGCTGGTGTTGATGAGGATCACACCGGCCTTCATCTGCGCGATGGTCTCCCGACGGATCAGGTGCCGATTCTCCGGCGTCAGCGGGCAGTGGAGGGAAAGGACATCGGCCTCCCGGTAGATCTCATCCGGAGAACAGTAGTGGGTATGGGCGAGCTTTTCGACTTCCGGGTTCGGATAGGGGTCCGAAACCAGAATTTTTCCCTGAAATCCCTGGAGCAGTTGGCAGAAAATATGACCGATTTTCCCTGTCCCGATCACGCCGAAAGTCTTGCCGTGTAGGTCCATCCCCAGCAATCCCTCGAGGGAGAAATTATGCTCCCGCGTCCTCGCCCAGGCCCGGTGGATCCGGCGGTTGAGGGCCATGAGGAGGCTCAGGGCATGTTCCGCCACCGCGTAGGGCGAGTAGGCCGGCACGCGCACCAGGGCTATTTTCCCTCGGGCATAGTCGAGGTCGATGTTGTTGAAGCCCGCACAGCGCATGGCGAGAAGTTCGACGCCATGGTCGACCAGGCCCTGCAGGGTTTTGGTCCCCAAATCGTCGTTCACGAAGGCGCAGACGACATTGGCCTCCCCCAGGAGCCCGAGTGTTTTTTCCGACAGGCGTTGGGGGTGGTAGCTGATCCTGTAGCCGAAATCCCTGTTTTTAAGGTCGAAAAAAGTCCGGTCGGAGTCCTTGGCCCCGAAAAACGCGATTTCCCGAATGGGGTGCTGCTGCTTATCCATGTATTTCCCTTCGCTCCGATGAGCTCCACAGCCTAGGTCTTCGGGCCTACTTTTCAATCCGAAAATGCCTTTTCCGGCGATTTCCAGACCTCGACGCTGATCGTCGCCTGGGCGAGGAGTTCCTGGGCCAGCTCATCCCGATAGTCCTCCCCGTAGACGATGCGGCAAACCTTGGCCGAGAGCAGGGATTTGGCGCAGTGGGAGCAGGGGAAGTGCGTGCAGTAGAGCGTGGCTCCCTCGGTCGACAGGCCGAAGCGGGCGCATTGCAGGAGCGCATTCTGTTCCGCGTGAACCGCTCGGCACAGTTCGCTGCGCTCGCCGGAGGGGATTCCCCTCTGCTGCCGCAGGCAGCCCACGTCCAGGCAATGGGGAAGTCCGCTGGGCGCGCCGTTGTAGCCGGTGGCGAGGAGGCGATGTTCCTGAACTAGAAGCGCTCCGATCCGGCGGCGCAGGCAGGTGGAGCGGCTGGCCACGAGCCTCGTCAGTCTCATGAAGTAGTCATCCCAGCTCTCGCGGGCGTTGGATGAAGGTGTGGTCATAGGGTTGCCGCCGCCTTTGGAGCCCTTCGGGCTCGTCCGCGGAGCGGACAACGCGGAGCACCCCGGCGAAACGGCCGTTTCGCCGGGGTGCTCCGCGCAAAGGCGGCGGCAAAAAAAATTCCGTGCGCTAAAATTCGCCTTCATGATTTTCCCCTAAAACTCGTCCTCATGGGTTTTCTCAAAACTAGCGAGTTTTCTCCTAAAACTGGCCCTGATGGGTTTTCCGATTGCTCATGGTTTTTCTGAAACTGGTCGTTATAGTTTTTCCCTTATGCTTGAAAATCCTTTCCGAAAGGAAATCTTTTAAAGGAGAAAATACGGCTGATGGAAAATCGCCTCGACGAAATGATATTCTTCTGGGAGCACGTAAGGATCTGTTATCCATTGTAAGGATTTATTCTCCAATTGGGCCGGAAAGGGTTCTGGGGAGTTAGGCGTTGACAGCGATGGCCTTCTCGGCGATTAAATGATTTCGATGGTAGCAGCCAAGCCCAGGGGCCTGTCGCATCGATTTTTCGGCCTTTCATTGGCGACGGCCCTGTCGCGGGTGTCGGGCTTCGGGCGGGATGTCGTCCTGTTCGGAAGCCTAGGCACCTCCGGCGCCAGTGCCGCCTTTCTCTTCGCCTTCACGCTACCCCACCTCTTCCGCAGGCTTTTGGGAGAAGGGGCGCTGGCCTCGGCCCTCATCCCGATTTTTTCCCAGGAATTCCATCGGCGGGGCCGGGAGGCTGCCCTGCGGCTCCTGCAGCAAGTTTTTTCCTGGGCGACGCTCCTCCTGACGGGCCTCCTCCTGCTCGGTGCGGCCCTGTTCTGGGGATTGGGCCATATCCCCAATCTGGAGGAGCACCGGGTCCTCGGCTTTCGGCTGGCCCTGGTGCTGCTGCCCTTCGCGCTCTTCATCTGCCTGACGGCGCTGGCGACGGCGGCCCTCAATGTCCTGGGCCATTTCTTCCTGGCGGCCACACCGGCCATCTGGCTCAACCTCTGCCTGATCGCCAGCCTCCTGGTTTCCAACGCCTGTGGATGGGAAGCGCTCACCAAGGTCTACGTCCTGTCGTCCGCTGTCCTGTTGGGCGGCCTGCTGCCCCTGCTCCTACTGCTGGGTCAGCTGCGGCAACAGGGCTGGTGCTGGCGCTGGGACTTTCGTCCCTCCCCGGCACTGGTGGAACTGAAAAGCCTATTCCTGCCCGGGCTGCTGGGGGCAGCCGTCGTGCAGCTGAACCTGGCCATTTCCCGCTGCCTGGCCTTTTCGCTCCAGGCGAATGCCGTTTCGCTGCTCTACCTCGCGGAGCGCCTGATCGACCTGCCGCTCGGGATTTTCGTCATCACGCTCACGACCCTGTTCTTCCCCCAAATGTCCCGCAGTTCCGCCGCCCGCTGCGATGAGGATTTTTGGCAAGAGGCTCGACGCGGCCTGCTGGGGGCTCTGTTCGTCAGCGTACCGGCGGCGCTGGGCCTAGGCCTTCTGGGCAGCGAGATCCTCCAGATGCTCTTCGTCTGGGGACAGTTCCGGACCGGCGATGTGCTGTCCGCGCTGCCGGTGCTGAGGATCTTCACCCTGGCTCTGCCCTTCTGCGCGCTGTCGAGCTTTCTGACCCGCATCCACCACGCGAAAAAGGATATGCGCGTTCCGCTGCGGGCTTCCGCCTACGCCTTTGGGATTAACCTGTCCCTGAGCTTCCTGCTCCTGCATCCCCTGCAGGTGCGGGGCCTAGCCTGGGCCCATGTACTGGCGGTTTTCTTCCAAACCGGCTATCTCGGCATGCACCTGCGACCACCGGGCTTTTCCCCAAAAAAGCTCGTGGAACCGATTGGGGGTATCCTGCTCTCCGCCGCCGGCATGGGAGGATTTCTGCTGCTCTTCCGGCGAAGGGGATTTTTTGCCGATAACCTGTCCCGCCCGCAGCACGCCGGCCGGCTGTTCCTGCTCATCCTCCTCGGCATGCTGGTCTATTTCGCGCTGCTCTCGCTCTGGAATTTCCGCCGGCGGCGAGTTTTCCCCCGACGGCCGATGCGGGGATTGCGCCATTGACTTTTCCCCTCCAGGCCCAGGATTCCGGCCTCGGCGGGCTGTGGCGCAGTCTGGTAGCGCACTTGCATGGGGTGCAAGGGGTCAAGAGTTCGAATCTCTTCAGCCCGACCAGGAAAGAGGAAGCTTGTTTCCGAAAGCCTCTTTCCAAAAGTTTTTTACGAGGGGAAAGGGTGAGAAAACTGCGGACTTCGGGCGAGTGGATGTCGAGGCAATCTTTAGGCAGACGAATCTTTGTCTGTACTCTCGCGCCATGGCCTCTTTGCGGAGCAAAGGCGGCGTCCTCCGCTTCCCACCCACCCTCCCACGCGGTGGACGCCGCGGTCCACCGCTGCCGGCTCCACCGGCGCGGTGGACAGGCCATGGCGCGAAGAGGACAGGATCGCCGACCGGTGGCCTGGG
>JAIRLG010000028.1 GCA_031259625.1 Puniceicoccales bacterium | reverse complement strand
TGCTGCAGCAGGGCCTCCGCCTCCTGCTCCAGTGCGGAGACCTCTTCGTTGGAGAGGGACTGGAGCGCGGCTTCTAGACCCTCCTTTTCGAGAACCTGGAAAATTTTAAGGCCGATGGTCTGGAACTTCTCCCGTCGTAGGAGGTAGTGCCAGGCCTCCCGATAGGCCCGTTGCGACTGATCCAGGGCACTTTGCAGAGCCGGTTCTTCCCTTTCCGGAAGGGGAATCCGCCGCAGCAGGGTCTCGATCCCCTTTCCAAAGGCCTCCATCGGCTTCTTCCACCGCTCCTCATCGAAACCGGCTTCCCTTTCCCTATCCATAGTGGGAGTGAATTCTACAGAGAACGCCTGCCCTTGGCAAAGCAAAAACGGAGGGCCGGGCCGGTGCCAATAGGTGGGGGAGATGGAGGCGGAGAGGGAGATGAAAATGGAGATGGAGGCAGAGATGGAGATGATGGAGGAGGGTAGGAATTGGGGGAGCAGAGAGGTTTTGAGGTGGGGATTTGGGTTGTTTTTCCCCGCTGTCTTGGAATCCCTTCGGGATTCGCCCGCTCCGCGGGCCGCCGGGAGGCCGCGCAGCGGCCTCCCGGCCAAGACAGCGGGAACCCCCGACGCGGCGCGAGTCTGGACACAGCCGAAAACCTCAACACAACCGGGAACCTCGACAGCGCGAAAACACGGACAACGGGACGGAAGCCCAGTCGCAACGGGAACACGGACGACGCAGCGGAAACCCAGATGACGAACCAGGAACCCCAACAGCGGAAGCGTTGACAGAAGCGAGAGCCCAGACACAGCGGAAACCCACCGGGGAGAGGAGGGGAGGTTCCGGGGTTAGGGGCCTTGAGTATCGGGATGGTCGGAGAACCAGTCCAGCTGCTCCGCTGAATCGGAGCCCGGGGCCCGGCTGCGGGAGCGGCTGCGCTTCTGGGAGAGCAGGTGCTGCAGGAGCGTCCCGCCGTTCTCCAGCTCCTGGAGGATCTCCTGGGCCCGGGCGATGACGGGGGCGGGCAGGCCGGCCAGGCGGGCCACCTGGATGCCGTAGGAGCGGTCGGCGGAGCCCGGGACCACCTGGCGCAGAAAGAGGATCTCCTCCCGCCACTCCTTCACCGTGACCTGGTAGTTCTTGAGCCGCGGCAGGGAATGCTCCAGGGCGGTCAGCTCGTGGTAATGGGTCGCAAAGAGCGTTTTAGGGCCGGCCTCGGCACCGCCGTGCAGGTACTCCGCCACCGACCAGGCGAGGCTCAGGCCGTCGTAGGTGCTCGTCCCCCGGCCGATTTCGTCGAGGATCACGAGGCTTCTGGGCGAGGCGTAGTGCAGGATATGGGCGGTTTCCAGCATTTCCACCATGAAGGTGGAGTGGCCGTGGATGAGGTCATCGCTGGCCCCCACGCGGGAGAAGATGCGGTCCAGCAGGCCGATGCGGCAGCGGCTGGCGGGCACCCAGGAGCCGAGGTGGGCCATGAAGGCGATGAGGGCCACCTGGCGGATGTAGGTGGATTTTCCGGCCATGTTGGGCCCTGTGATCAGCGCCACCTGTGCCGCCGAGGACGAGAGCTGGGTATCGTTGGGGATGAAGGCCGAGGAGCGGGTCTGGTCTTCCGAAAGAATCTGCTCCACGACTGGATGCCGGCCCTCGACGATCTCCAGCCGGTCGGACGAGTCGAGCTCCGGGCAGCCGTAGCGCCTCTCCCGGGCCAGGATGGCCCAGGAGCAGAAGAGGTCGACCTCCGCGCTGACGTGGGCGATCCCGTGCAGGGCCCGGGCGTAGGGCTCCAGCGCCTCCAGCAGCTCGGCGAAGTGCCGCTGCTCCAGCCGAAGAATTTCGTCCCGGGCGTGGAAGATCTCCCGCTCCTTCTCCCGTAGGTCTTCCGTGGTATAGCGCTCCGCCCCCACCGTCGTCTGGCGCCGGATGTAGTGGGGCGGGACGAGGGCCAGATGGGCTTTGGTGACCTCGATGAAGTAGCCGAAATGGTGGTTGTAGCGGATGCGCAGATGGCGGATCCCCGTCTTCCGCTGCTCCTCCGCCTCCAGCGTCTGCAGCCAGCTCTGCTGGTGCTCGGTGATCTCGCGCAGGTGATCCAGGGAAGCATCGTAGCCCTCGCGGATGAAAGCGCCCTCCGAAGTGTTGTTGGGCAGCTCCTCCCGCAGGGCCCGGGACAGGAGGGATTCCAGCGCTTCGAAGCCGGAGAAACTCCCCGCGAGGTTCTGGATTTTCTCGGAGCCGAAGGCCGAGAGCTGCTCGGCGATTTCCGGGAAGAGCCGGAGGCTCCGGCGCACCGCCCCCAGCTCCCGAGGGTTCGTCGTCCGGTGCTGGATGCGCGTGAGTGTCCGCGGGATGTCGCAGAGCGTCCGCAGGGATTCCTGCAGGGAAAGGGTCCTTCTCTCCTCTTCGAAAAAGGCGGACACCAGGTCCTGTCGGCGCTGGATTTCCTCCAGCCGCAGTGGCGGGGTCATGAAATAGGCCTCCAGCAGACGGGCACCCATGCTGGTGCGGGTTCGGTCCATCGCCTTCAGCAGCGAACCCTCGCGCTTGCCGGCATAGCTGTGGAAAATTTCCAGATGCGACTGGGTGATCTTATCCAGCACCAGAAAGTCCTGGATCCGGTACTCCCGGAGCGTGTACAGGTTGTGGGGCGACTGGCGCAGGTTCTCGCGGGCATAGCGGATGAGGGCCGCCGCGGTGCCGAGGGCCGGATGTTCCGAGGGAATGCCGAAGCCCAGGAGATGGGCGACCCCCAGGATCTCCTTTAGAAGCCCGTAGCCAGTCGCGCCGTCGAAGGCATAGGGGGAGATTTCCGAACACAGGATGGGCCGGACGGCCTCCCGGAGCAGGGCCAGATTTTTCTCGTCCAGGAACTCTTCCCAGTCCTCCTCGGCCCGCTCGCTGAGGACGACCTCCGTCGCCCGCAGGGTCTGGAATACGGATAGGAAGGACTGAAAATCCTGGGTCGTGAAGAGGGAAAAATTGCCCGTGGACAGCTCGAGCCAGGCCAGCTGAAAGCCCTTTTTTTCGACGGCAAAGGCGGCCAGGAATCGGTTGTGCCCGGCCTCCAGGTGCTGCTCCTCGATGGTCGTCCCCGGGGAGAGGATGCGCGTGATCTCCCGCCGGACGAGTTTTCCCGACTGCGGGTTTTCCAGCTGGTCGCAGATGGCGACCTTGTAGCCGCCGTTCAGCACCTTGGCGATGTAGGTCTCGGCCGCGTGGAAGGGAATGCCGGCCATGGGAGTGGTCTGGCGCTGGGTCAGGGTGATCCCCAGGAGCCGCGAGCCGACCTCGGCATCCTCGCCGAACATCTCGTAAAAATCGCCCAGGCGGAAGAAGAGTAGGGTTCGCGGCGGTAGGGAGCGGCGGATTTCCCAGTATTGCCGCATCATGGGCGTCAGGGGATCGGGATCGGCGGGCTGCATCTCGAGCGTCCTCGGCGAGGAATTTTCAGGGAGATTTCATTTCCTCCGCCTCCAGGCAGGCGATCTGCAGCTGTCCAAAGCCGCTGCGCTTGGCTAGGGCGCTCACCCGACACAGGACCCCGACGGACAGGTCTTTGTCCGGCCGCAGGAGCAAAGTGGCCGGGCGGAGGGTGTGCCGCGAGAGGAAATCCCGCAGGGCTTCTTCCAGGTTTTCCAGGGTGAGAATCCGGCCGTCGAAGAAGAAGAGGCGGTCGTTCGACAGGGTCAGGACGCCCAGGGTCGGCACGGCCGACAGCGGGCCCGGGAGCTGGGGCAAGGCCACGTTCATGCCCGGCGAGAGGATGAAGCGGGAGCTCAGGAGGGAGAGGGCGAAGACGAGGATTCCCACGTTGGCAAAGGCCCAAAAATCCAGCCAGTGCTCCGGCTCCGGCAGGCGGCTGTGCCGGATAAAGGTGGCTATTTTCACGAGGCCCTCTCCGTCACGCTCCATAGGGTTTCTCCAAATAGCTCTTCACGCTTTATGGAGTTCCATTGTTTTCTACGCTTCATCGAGTTCCGCTGTTTTTTCCATTCCAAGGGCTTTCGCCCTCTCCTCACGCTCCATAGGGTTCCACCGAATAGCTCTTCCCATTCCATAGGTCTTTGCCGTTTCTGCTTTTCATGGGATTTCGCCGTTCTCCTTTACGCTCCACACAGGGTTTCTTCATCCTTCTCACGCTTCAGGGGCCTCCGCCGCCTTCGGATCCCCATAGGGCTCCATCGCCTTCGGCTCCTCTTGGCCCGAGTAGCGATTCGTGATCTGGAGGAGGTGGAGGTAGGCCCATTCCATCTCCTGGATCAGGGCCCGGGAGCGGCCGTAGAGGAAGTGGTAGAAGAGGTTGGAAAAGACCGCGATGACGAGGCCCGCCGCACTCAGCAGGATGCAGGAGAGGATGGGTTCGGCAAAGGCATGGACGCCCGCATAGGCCCCCACCTGTTCCAGGTGCCGGAAAATATCCAGAAAGCCGAGCACCGTCCCCAGCAGGCCGACCAGGGGGGCAATTTTGGCGATGGCGCTCAGGGCGCCGATGCGGCGCTCGTAGAGTGGCAATTCCAGCAGGGCGCTGGCCTGGGTATGCTGCTGGCGCTCTTCCGAGGAGTGGTGGAGGTGCACCAGGGCGGTTTTGGCGATGTGGGCAATCGGATGGGTCGTCTCCTCGCAGAGCGTCAGCGCCTCGGCCAATCGGTTCTTCTGCAGCATATTCCTCAAGCCCTCGATGAAGCTCGTCGTCCGCAGACGGCCCTGGTGGAGAAAGAGAAAGCGTTCGAGGAAGAATACCAGCGAGAGCAGGCCCAGCAGCAGCATGAAGCCCATAAGCCCGTGACCGATCCACAGGAACTGGACAAGCGTCATAGGCTTTCTAGGAAAATGGCCCCCTGGGGCTTGTCGAAACTTTTTCGCGCCCGTTCTTCTATCCGTGGAAATTTTACTTGTCCGGAATTGACTTCAGGCTTCTCTAAGGGAGAGTATGTGGACATCGATGGCCGTCTTGCCGATTTGCCTGCTGGGGAATCCCGTTCTTCGGGCCAAGACCACCGAGGTGAGCGTCTTCGACGAGCCGAGAAGGGCGCTTTATGGGCAGATGCTGGAGGCGATGTACCGGGCGAATGGCATCGGCATCGCCGCCCCACAGGTGGGTTGGACGGAGCGGGTCTTCCTCATCGACCTGGGCGCTGCCAGCACCCGAAGTGAGCTCGTGGGCTCCTGCCGTTTCGACGGGCAACCGGTTGCGCCCCAGAGCCTCATGCCCCTGACTTTTATCAATCCCGTCATCACCGAGTTTTCGGAGAAAAAGGCCTTCGTGCCCGAGGGCTGTCTCTCGATCCCAAAAATTTCCGGCTCCGTCGAGCGATCGCTGGCCGTAACTGTCAGCTTTCAAGATTCGAAGGGCGAGAAGCACACCCTGGCCTGCGAAAAGCTCTTGGCCCAGTGCGTCCAGCACGAATTCGAGCACCTGGAGGGTGTCCTCTGGATCGATCACCTCGACACCGCATCCCGGGCGCGGCTCCGCCCACGGCTCGAGGCGCTGGAGCGCCGGGGAAGACGGCAGAAAATTCCCCTGCCCCTGGCTTCGCCGTAATTCTCTCCAGGATTCGTCCCGTGTGGAATCGACTCTGGGGTGCTCTCGCTGTCTTTGCAAGGGGCGAAAAAGGAAAAGGAATTTCCTTTTTCGCCCCTTGGGGCCCGCTGCGCGGGCCGATTCCTCCGGAATCCAAAGACAGCGAGAAGCCGCCGGCAGGCTCCGGGAGCTCTCGGTCAGCCAAGAAAGCCCTCGGCCGGCCCCGGAGTTCCGGGAGATTGGGAGCTCGGGAGGTTTCCTCCTCTTGCCGGTTCAAATAAAACTGGCCTTCCGGAGAAAATCTCCACATTGGCCCCCGTCGCACGTAGCGCACCCTCCATGACCAAATTCTTCTCGCTGCTGGTGTTCGGCTTGACGGTCGTCTTCCTGGGCTGTTTCTTCCTGTGGCCCATCTGGCAGATGCTGCAGGGCGGCTTCGTCAACACCGACGGGCGCTTCACGCTGGGCTTCTTCCGCCTCGCTTTTGAAAACCCCATCTACGTCCGCGGCCTCCTGAACGCCATCACCTTCGCCGGCTCTTCGACCGCCGTGGCCCTGCTCATCGCCCTGCCGCTGGCCTATTTCGCCGACCGCTACGAATTTCTCGGCAAACGCTTCTTCACCGGGATCATCCTCCTGCCGCTGATCCTGCCGCCCTTCGTCGGTGCCATCGGCGTGCAGCAGATCCTCGGGACCCATGGGGCCCTCAATGCCGCCCTCATCCATCTGGGCTGGATGGACGCCGCACAGCCCTACGATTGGCTCGGGAATTACAAATTCCTCGGCATGGTCCTCCTCAACGCCCTCGGGCTGTTCCCGGTGCTCTACCTCAACCTGGTGGCGGCGCTGGCCAATCTCGACCCCTCCCTGGAGGAGGCGGCCGGCAGCCTCGGCTGCCGCGGCCTGCGGCGGTTCTTCAAGATCACCTTCCCGCTGATGAGCCCGGGGGTCTTCGCCGGCTGCACCCTGGCCTTCATCTGGTCCTTCACCGAACTGGGCATTCCGCTCATCTTCGACTACAACCGCATCCTGCCGGTGCAGATCTATTTCGGCCTGAAGGACATCGGCAACAATCCCTTCCCCTATGCCCTCACCTCCATCATGCTGGTCTTTTCCGTCGCGTTCTATGCCGTCGGGAAGCTCCTCTTCGGCCGCCGCCACTTCGCCATGATGGCCCGGGCGACCCAGGTCTCCGGCCCACGGAGGATTCCCTGGTGGAAGCAGGGGGGCTGTGCGCTGCTCTTCGCCGGCGTGACCCTTGCCGCCCTCCTGCCCCACGCCGCCGTCGTCATCAAATCCTTCGCGGCGGACTGGTACAATACGCTCCTGCCCCAGTTCTGGACGGGGCACAATTTCCAAATCGCCCTCGGGCACCCGCTGACCATTCCCGCCATCCGGAACAGCCTGCTCTACGCCGGTTGCGCCACCGGCGTCGCCCTCCTACTGGGCATTTCCGTCGCCTTCGTCGTCGTCCGGACGAAGCTGCCGGGCCGGCACCTCCTGGACACCCTGACCATGCTGCCGCTGGCGGTGCCGGGCCTCGTCATGGCCTTCGGCTATCTCTCCATGAGCCAGAAGGGACGGGCTTTCGCTTTTCTCAACCCCGTCGAGAACCCGACCGTGCTGCTGATCATCGCCTACGCGGTGCGCAAGCTGCCCTTCATGGTGCGCTCCGCCGTCGCCGGCCTGCAGCAGACGAGCATCAGCTACGAGGAGGCGGCCCAGAGCCTCGGCTGTCCGCCGCTGCGGGCGAATTTAAAGATCACACTGCCGCTCATCATGGCCAACCTCACCGCCGGCGGGCTCCTGGTCTTTTCCCAGACCATGCTGGAGGTGTCCGATTCGATCGTCCTGGCCCAGAAGCAGCAGTTCTACCCCATCACCAAGGCCATCTACGAGCTGCTGCACACCCTCGCCGATGGGCCCTATCTGGCCTGCGCCCTGGGGGTCTGGGCGATGCTCTTCCTGGGGGTCACCATCCTCGGCCTCTCCTCCCTCCTGGGCAAGAACCTCGGCAGCATCTTTCGGGTGTAGGGGATAGGACCCTCGATGTCCTCATAGGAGAAGGTGGGCATAGGGCAAAAAGGCTTGAGTACTTGGAAGAGGACTTTTAATAGGCGCCTTCTTTTTCCATTTTATCATGAAAAACTTGACGATGAACGGAGCCATGGCGGCGATAAGTTTGGCCGCGGCAACGCTGTCCTGGGCCGCGCCGCTCAGTGAGGAGGAAATCGCGGAACTGGGAGCAGAAGCGCGCTTCAGAGTAGAGCAATTTCGATACAGCTTGCGTCGGGTATACAAACTTGGGGGCCGCGAGGCTCTGCTGCACCGCATGATCGGGTTTGTGGTCCTGTCCGATGTGACCGTAGCCCGCAATGCAGCGGAGATTCTGTCCTCTCCTGGCTTCAGAACCCTGATTCCGTCGAGCGATACGAGAATGTATGGGGAATCCAAATGGTTGTATGGGAAAATGCAGCTTGACACGCTCATCCTCATAGCCACGCCCTCCAAGAGAATGGAGGCCCTTCTGTATCGCGCACAGGAAGGTGTGGTGAGGGAGTATCCGGAGCTGTCCGATGAGGACTGCGCCTTGGTTCTCACCCTGGGGCCCTTGACCGCGATGTATTTGCTGGCGCGGGCCGATGGCTCCTTGGCCCTTCCGGAATTTTCCGGGGAGAATAGGGGCCTTGTCCGGTACTGTCCGACCGATATTCCCGCCCGTGATGCCGAAGGGGCGCCTAATCGGGCGTTTTTCGAAAGGTGGTACAGGAAAATCCGCTATGCATTTGTCGAGACTGAAGCGGAAAGCCACCTAGCTCACGCCCTCTCGGAAATGTTATCGAGGATAGGTCTCGATGCCTGTATGGAGATTTTTAGCCGTGATTCGTATTCTAAAAAAGGCCCTCTTTCCCTGACATTGGATATTTTGGCGCGAAGGGCTGCGTCGAATCCTGAATTGACCGAAAAGGTAAACGAGCTGCGCCGCCGCACCGGAATTCCCGCGGACGAATGATCTTTCTGCCGAGCTCTGAAAAGTCGGCCTTCATCCTCGCTCGGCTGAGGCCATTCCGCGCTTCCTCACATCACCCGCCGCGCCGCCCTGAGAGCCCAGCGGGCGCACGTCCGCTACGCGGACGGCGAGGACAGCCGCGGGGGGGCGCAGCCCCCCCGCGGCTGTCCGCGCCAAGGCGGCGCCCAAAAAAATTAAACCACACCAAAAAAAGAAACAGCACCAGCGATCCGC
>JAIRLG010000011.1 GCA_031259625.1 Puniceicoccales bacterium | reverse complement strand
GTGGGTTGGGCGGCGCCCCCCGCCGCCAACCCGACGAGGACATTCCGGAGGAATGTCCCTTTTTCTTTGAAAAAGGGCCGTCCCGCGCAGCGGGCGAGAGCCCTGCGGGCTCCAAAGGCGGCCCCTAAAAAAACCCGGGAGGGAATGAACCCACGGCCGTGAGGGAGGACGCAGTCCGCGATGGGGGCGAAATGGAGGGTTTGGGGCTGCCGAATTTCAGTTGACGATGATGGGGGAGGCGAAGCGGGAGGGCCTGGGATTTAGGGATTCCCATCCTCAGGTTGACAAAAACCGGGACGATTCTCATATGGAGGCCATGGAAGCAGGCGAAGCCCTGAAAGCAGAAGGATTCCTGAAAGCAGGCGAGGCCCTAGAGCTCATCGGCCGCGGCACCGAGATGATCATCGGGAAGGAAGCGCTGGCGGAATACCTGGCTTCCGCCCATCCCCTGACGATCAAGTTCGGCGTCGACCCGACCCGGCCCGACCTGACCTTCGGACACCTGGTCGTCTTCCACAAGCTCCGGCAGTTCCAGGACTTGGGCCACCGGGCCGTTCTCCTGATCGGCGATTACACGGCCACCATCGGCGATCCCTCCGGCCGTTCGGCGACCCGACCGGTGCTGAGTTCGGAAGAAGTGGAGCGCAATGCCGAAACCTATCTCCAGCAGGCCTTCCGCGTCCTGGATCCCGAAAAGACCAGCGTCCGGCGCAACAGCGAGTGGTTCGCCAAAATGTCCTTCGACCAGGCGCTGGACCTGGCCCGAAAGATGACGGTGGCGCGCATGCTCGAGCGCGACGATTTCCAAAAGCGCCACCGGGAGGGCAGTCCCATCTCCATCGTCGAATTCCTCTACCCGCTCATCCAGGGCTACGATTCCGTGATGCTGGGGTCGGACGTCGAGATCGGCGGCAGCGACCAGCTCTTCAATATGCTGGTGGGGCGCGGCCTGCAGCGGGAGGCCGGTCTGCGGGAGCAGGTGGTCATCGGCATGCCGCTGCTGGTCGGCCTGGATGGGGTGAAGAAAATGTCCAAGAGCGGCGACAACTACATCGCCTTCAACGACAGCGCCCGCGACATGTTCGGCAAGCTCATGTCCATCCCCGATGCGGCGATGGAGAGCTACTACCGCCTGCTCCTGGGGACGGGCGAGGCGGAGCTACTGGCCCTGCGGGCCCTGCACCCCATGGAGGCGAAGAAGCGGCTGGCCACTCGCCTGGTGGCCCGATTCTTCGACGAAGCCCAGGCCGCCCGGGAGCGGGCCGAGTTCGAGGCGATTTTTTCCCAAAAGGCGCTGCCGGAGGACATGCCCTGCTTCCACTGGGAACAGCTGACGCCGGGAGAGGAGGCGGACCTCGTCGGCCTCGTCCATGCCACGGGATTGTTCCCCAGCAGGAGGGAAGTCCGCCGGCTCCAGGAACAGCGGGCGATACGGGTGAACGGCGGCCCGTGGGCCGAGGGGCAGTTGGGCCGTCCCCGGGAGGGGGAGTCCTGGGTCATCCAGGTGGGCCGGCGCCAGTTCTTCCGAATCGAATCCTGATAAAAGTCCTATGCGCCCCTGCGATGTGAAATGCCTACGGCGCTTTCTTCAGGATTATTTCGATGATTCCGGGCCGGGGCCCTCCCCCGAGCCTCGGGGGCTCTTCAGGCAGATCCTCGTTCCGGATCCCGGGGTTGCCGCCGCCCTCAAAAAATTCCTCTGCCTTCTCCTGCTCTTTTCCCTCACCCGCCTCCTCTTCTTCTACGCCCAACACGACTACTTCGCGTCGCTGAGTCCGGGAGAAGTGCTTTGCAGCTTCCTCTGGGGAATCCGCTTCGACCTCTCCGTCGTCTGCTGGATCGCCCTCCCGCTCTGGGGACTTTGGGCCTCTCCCCTGACGCCCAAGGCCCATCCGCTCCTCCGGCGCCTGACCGACCTGGTGTTCTGGTTCGCGGGTTCCCTGGCCCTACTGCCCAACATCGCCGATGCGAAGTACTTCTCCTTCAGCGCCCAGCGGATGACGGCGGACATCTTCCGGCAGCTGAAAACCCTGGCCGGAGAGGATGTCGGGAGCTATGGGGCGATCCTTTGGGATTCCTGTGGCCTGTGGCTCTTCTGGATTTTCCTCAGCATTTTTCTGGGGAATTTCATCCGACGCCGGCACTTCGAAGAGAGCTTGGCCTGGGCCCGCCTGCGGAGAGAGGGAGCCTGGCCCCGAAGGAGCATTCGCTGCCTGAGCTTTGGATTCTGGGTCTGTATGCTGGTCATCGGCTGCCGCGGTGGCCTGGGCGGACGGGTGCTGGACCCTCCCTGCGCCGTGCGCCTGTCCCAACGGCCCTCGGGCGGGGTTCTGATGGGCAATTCCAGCTTCAGCATCCTCAAATCCCTCGGCCGAAAGCCCCTCCGCCGCTTCCACTTCTTCGACGATGCCGAGGAGTTGAACGGGCTCTACAGCCCTCTTCGCGAAGCCAAGCCCCAGAGCCCGTATTTCGGCCTCCACAGGGGTAAAAATGTCCTCATCCTCATCCTGGAGAGCTTTTCCGCCGAACATGTCGATTTTCTGGACCGGGAATTCAAGGAGAAGCAGAGCGACTTCACCCCCTTTCTGGATGCCCTCGCCCGGCGCTCCCTCTGCTTCGACGGATTCGCCAATGGCAGCATCTCGCCCGACGCACTGGTCTCCGTCTTCTCCTCCATCCCCGCTCTGCAGGGCATCCCCTACATCCGCAGTCCCTCTGGGATTTCGAACCACATCGACGGGCTCAGCGCCCGGCTGGCCAGGAGCGGCTACCGCGATTCCTTCTTCTACGGGGGCAAGCGCTATTCCTGCGACTTCGACTGCTATTGGCAAAAAGTCGGGATGAGGCGCTACTTCTGCGAGGAGAATTTCCCCCAAAGAATAACGAAGGAACTCTACTCCGGCTGGGGCATCCACGACCTGCCCTGGCTGTCCTACGTGGCCGATGTGCTGGCCCAAGAACCGGAGCCCTTCGTCTCGGGGATCTTCACGCTCTCCTCGCACCATCCCTTCGGGATCCCCAAGGGCTTCGAGAATACTTTCCCCAAGGGCCGGCATCCCGTCCAGGAGCTTGTGGCCTATACGGATTATGCCCTGAAGTGCTTCTTCGAGAAAATCTCCTCCGCGCCCTGGTACCCAAACACGCTCTTCGTGCTCGTCGCCGACCACACCTCCGGAGCGGTGGATCCCTATTACCACGGCCCCATCGGAAGCTTTTCGATCCCCATCCTCCTCTTCGACCCGGAGGGCCATCTGCCCCTGGAGTACGCCGGGCAATTGGCCCAGCAGATCGACCTCTTCCCGACGCTCCTGCACCTGCTGGGTCATGCCGAGCCCCACGTGGCCTTCGGCCGCAATCTTTTGGATGAGGAGCACCCGCATTTCGTCGTGAATTTCCGCCATGAGATCTACCAGTTGATCGGCGACGACTACCTCCTGCAGTTCGACGGGGACAAGACCCTTGGGTTTTTCGATAGGAAAAAAGACCCACTGGCCCGCAAGAATCTCCTGTCGGAGCCGAGCTACGACCCAGTTCGGCATTCGTACGAGCGATTCCTTAAAGCCTTCCTGCAGCAGTACAGCCGGGCATTGGCGCGGGATACGCTGACGGTCGGGAGTTTACGCTGACCGGTCGAGGACGGGACGGGGGCGAAAAATTCCGAAGCTCTGATGGAATGAGGATGAAAATTTCCCAGGCTTCGACGGAATGGGGGCGAAAAATTCCTGAGCTTCGGGATTTACAAGCCGAAAAAATTCTGCTAGAATAGCCGGATGGATTTTCATCGGCATGGGAATGAGGGGAAGCAGGGAAGTCTGTTCGGAGGGAAAGCGGGGTTTTCGCTGATCGAGATCCTGATCGCGCTGGCCATACTGGCGGCTGTTTCGGGCATCGTCATCAGCAATTTGGACAAGATATTTGGCGGCAGTCAGGAAAAGGTCGCCGATCTCTTCGTCCGAGAGACCGTGCGGACTCCGCTGATGTCCTACCGCATGAATGTCGGGAACTACCCCACGACGGACCAGGGACTGAAGGCCCTGCTCAAGGCACCGGAAGGCGTGGGGCGCCGCTGGAAGGGGCCCTACATCGACGAGCTGCCGCTGGATCCGTGGGGACATCCCTACGAGTACCGCTGCCCGGGAGAGCATAACCGCGACAAGTACGACGTCTGGTCATTGGGGCCCAAGGGCACCGGCGGCGAAGAGACCATTGGGAACTGGTGATGTCCTCTCCCCGAACGGCCGATGGGAGTTGTTCCCGCCAAGCCTTTTCCATCGCCGAAATCCTGATCGTCCTGGCCATTTTTTCCGCGATGGTGGGGGTTTTCATCACGGGCTTCAGCTCCCTGCAGGGTGGCTTTTCCCACACCCTGGCCCTCCATGAAGAAGTGGAGCGGGCGATCCGTCGCGCCCGCCATGGGTCGGGTAAGGTGCAGGACTCGGTTTTCATCTGGTACCCGTCGGACCATTCCTTCCTCGGCATTACGGATGATAAAGGTAAAGAGTTGGAGAAAATCGAGCTGCCGGATAAGTTGGCTTTTCAGTTCCTGGAGACCGAGGCCAGTCGGGAGCTGCCCTCGCTGCGCGTCGATCCCAGCGGTGTCCTTACGCCCTTCCGCCTCGCCTACCGGGCCGAGAATCGGGAATTTCAGACCTACAAGGCCAATATCTTCAGCGGCCAATTGGCTCTGCTGAAGTGAGGGTCTTGGGTACCGGGAACCTCGCCGGCTTTCCCCCGTAGGGCCCAGGACGGAGTCCTGGGCCCTACGGGGAGCCCGCGGAGCGGGCATGATTCCTTCGGAATCGAAAGCCGGCAAGGGGAGGGTAGGGGAAGTTTTTAGTGTAGGGAATGGAGATTGGCAGGGGGAGGTGAGATTCCTTGTGTAAGGAGAGGGACTTTTGGGACCGGAGAGGGGCCGTCGATTTTTTTGGGGCTGTCTTTGGCTCCCTCCGGGAGCGTCCGCGGAGCGGACATCAGAGCAGGGCCTGAAAACGCCGTTTTCAGGCCCCGCTCTGCAAAGACAGCCCCCAAACTCCCACCTTGCGGCAGCTTTTACGAGCCGCCGGCTGGGGCCCTAGGGGGTCACCGATTGGGCCAGTTTTTTGTAGAGAGCGTATTTTTCCCGAATGTGGGCCTCTTCCTCTTGGAGCAGCTGTTCCGCACGCTCCGGATTCTGGCGCATCAGGAGGTCGAAGCGCGTCTCGGCCTGGCGGTATTCCCGCAGCGGAAGACAGGGCTCTGGGGAATCCAGCACCAGCGGGGGAAGCTGCTGGGCCCTGCGCCGCGGGTCGTGGCGGTAGAGGGGCCAATAGCCCGATTCCACCGCCCGTTTCTGCTGCCGCAGGCCGAGCGAGAGCGGGTAGCCGTGGGCGACGCAGGGGCAGTAGGCGATGAGGAGCGAGGGGCCCTCGTAGGACTCCGCCTCCCGAAAGGCGGTGAGGGTCTGGCTGTCCTTCGCCCCCAGCGCCACTTGGGCCACGTAGCAGTGCCCGTAGCCCATGGCCAGCAGTCCGAGGTCTTTCTTGGGCAACGCCTTGCCGGCGGAAGCGAACTTGGCCACCGCCCCCATCGGAGTCGCCTTCGACTGCTGCCCGCCGGTGTTGGAATAGACCTCCGTGTCGAGCACGAGGATGTGGACATTCCTCCCGGAGGCCAGGACATGGTCTAGGCCGCCGTAGCCGATGTCGTAGGCCCAGCCATCCCCGCCGACGATCCAGACGCTCCGGCGGATCAAGTTGTCAGCCAGGCTCAGCAGATGGATGCTGTCGGGATCCGTTTTCCCCAGCAGGCGCCGGTGGAGCTCCTGAACCTGTAGGCGCTGCTCCTGGATTTCCGGCTCCGTCCTCTGGGGATTGTTCAAAATTTTCCCGACGAAATCCTCGCCGAGGGAGGCGGCCCGTCGCCGGAGGAGCTCCGCCGCCATGGCCCGGTTTTGCTCGTACGCGACGCGCAGGCCGTAGCCGTACTCCGCATTGTCCTCGAAGAGGGAATTACTCCAGGCCGGCCCACGCCCCAAGGCATCCTTCGTGTAGGGCGTGGTCGGAAGATTGCCGCCGTAGATGGAGGAGCAGCCGGTGGCATTGGCCAGGAGCAGCCGGTCGCCGAAGAGCTGGGTCAGTAGCTTGAGATAGGGGGTTTCGCCGCAGCCGGCACAGGCACCGGAGAACTCGAAGAGCGGCGGACAGAACTGCGAGGACTTGATGTCCACAGCCGCTACGGGCGTTTGGGTCAGGTCTTGGAAATATTCGTAATGCTCCCGCTCCTGCTCGAAAACCTCCGCCTTCGGCGTCATCACCAGCGCCTTTACCCCTTCCTCCGTCTTACTCCTGGCCGGGCAGACCTCGGCGCAGAGGCCACAGCCCGTGCAGTCCTCCGGCGAGACCTGGATGCGGAAGGCGTGCCGGGGATGCTCCCGGGAGCGAAAATCCGCGGAACGAAAGCCGGCGGGAGGATTTTTCCCTCGTGTTTCCTTGGGGAAGAACTTCGCCCGCAGGGCGGCGTGGGGGCAGACCGAGACGCATTTATTGCACTGGAGGCAGAGGGCCGGGTTCCAGAGGGGGATTTCCTCCGCGATGTTGCGCTTTTCCCAGCGGGACGTACCCGTCGGCCAGGTGCCGTCGACGGGCATCGCGCTGACGGGCAGCTCATCGCCGCGGCCGGCCAGCAGGACTTTCGTGACCTTTTGGACGAACTCGGGGGCCTCGGCCGGAATCCTGTCCTCCAGGGGCCTTCCATCGAGGGGCCGTTCCGCCACCGGCACCTCTTCCAGCCGCTCCAGGGCCAGATCCACCGCCGCGCCATTTTTTTTCACCACTGCTTCGCCCTTTTTACCATAGGTCTTGCCTATGGCCTCCTTGATCCGGGCCATGGCTTCCGCCGGTGGCAGGATTTGGGAAAGCGCGAAGTAGCCCACCTGCATGATCGTATTGATGCGGCCGCCGATGCCGGCCTCCCGGGCGAGGCGATAGGCGTCGATGACGAAGAACTTCATCCGCAATGCCTGGAGCTTCTGCTGGAATTCCCTCGGCAGCTGCGGCCACACCTGGCCGGCGCCGTAGGGACTGTTCAGGAGAAAAATCGTCCCCGTTTTGGCCGTCGCGAGCACGTCATGGGTTCGGACGAAGGAGAACTGGTGGCAGCCGATGAAGTCCGCCTCCTGGATGAGGTAGGGCGCCTCGATGGGTCTGGGGCCGAAGCGCAGGTGCGCAATGGTCAGGGCGCCGGATTTCTTGGAGTCGTAGACGAAATAGGCCTGGGCGAAGTGCTCCGTCGCCTGGCCGATGATCTTGATGCTGTTCTTGTTGGCGCCGACCGTCCCGTCCGAGCCGAGGCCGTAGAAAATGCTCTCGTACACGGAGGGGTCTTTGGGCCGAAATGGGCGGGAATAAGACAGGGAGAGGTGGCTGACATCGTCCTCGATGCCGACCGTGAAATGCGCCCGGGGCGATTCCCTTTTCAGTTCGTCGAAAACCGCCTTCGCCATCGACGGCGAGAACTCCTTGGAACCCAGACCGTAGCGGCCGGTGATGATTTTGGGCCGGAACCCATCCGGCAAATGGCCCTCCTGTCGGCCCTCCTGCAGGGCCGCGATGACGTCCAGAGCGAGCGGCTCCCCCGGAGCGCCCGCCTCCTTGGTGCGGTCCAGAACCGCGAGGGAACGGGTGCTCGGCGGTAGGGCTTGCAGGAAATCCCCCAGGGCGAAAGGCCGGTACAGGTGCACCTGCAGGACGCCGACCTTCTCCCCCTCCGACCGGAGAAATTGGGCCGTCTCCTCGAGGGTTCTGCAGCCGGAGCCCAGGCAGATGACCACGCGCTCGGCCTCGGGATCGCCGCTGTAGCGGAAGAGCCCATAGGCCCGCCCCGTCAGCGCTGCGAAAGAATCCATGAGGGACCGTAGCTGAGCGGGAAGGGCCTGGTAATAGGGATTCACCGCCTCGCGGGCCTGGAAGAAGACATCGGGGTTCTGGGCCGTTCCGCGGATGGAGGGATGCTCGGGGCTCAGGGCCCGCGAGCGGAGGGCGACGAGGTCCGCCGGATCGATCATCGCCCGCAGCACCGCGTCCTCGAGCGGGCGGAAGCTGTTGATCTCGTGCGAGGTGCGGAAGCCGTCGAAGAAGTGGAGAAAGGGGATGCGGCTGCGCAGGGTGGCGGCATGGGCGATGCAGGCCAGATCCTGGGCCTCCTGCACCGAGCCGGAGCAGAGGAGGGCGAAGCCCGTCTGTCGGCAGGCCATGACGTCCGAGTGGTCGCCGAAGATCGACAGCGCGTGCGTGGCCAGGCTCCGGGCCGCCACGTGCAGGCAGAAGGCCTGCAGCTCCCCTGCGATTTTGTAGAGCTCGGGGATCATCAGCAGCAGGCCCTGGGAGGCGGTAAAAGTCGTCACCAGCGAGCCGCCCTGCAGGGCCCCGTGCATGGCCCCCGCCACCCCGCCCTCGGATTGCATCTGGAAGACTTCCGGCACCTGGCCCCAGAGGTTCGGCCGACGGCCCAGGGCCCATTCGTCGCAGTGCTCGGCCATCGGCGACGAGGGGGTGATGGGGTAGATGGCGACCAGCTCGCTGAGTCGATAGGCCACATCGGCCACCGCCTCATTGGCATCGGCGATCTTGTGCGGACCCTTCTTCTTCTCCATGATTTTTCGGCCTTCCGGCGCTAAGGCCCTCCATGGAGCGATTTGGTCCCCATCGGTCAAGGGAATGCGCTCAAGCCGCTGGGGTCTTCGGTCATCGCCTTTGCGTTCCCTTCGGTAAAAAGTCCCTTTTTATCGAAGGGAACGCCGCCGGCACCGCCGGCGCGAGCCCGGAGGGCTCAAAGGCGATGACCTCCCGACGGGCAAGGCCTTGGCAGGCCTACAAATTATCCCGAACCCTCACTCGGGGGAGCGAAAAACTACTCGCCCAATTGGTAGCGGGCGAAGCGGCCGATGCGGATGTTTTCGCCGATGCGGGCCACGGCGGCGGCGAGGTGCTCCTCGAGCCGAATGTCCTGGTTGCGCGCGAAGGGCTGCTCCAGGAGGCAGACCTGGCCGAACCACTTGTCCATCTTGCCCTCCACGATTTTCTCGGCGATGGCTGGCGGCTTACCGGCCACCTGGGCGGCGGCGATTTCCCTCTCCTGGTCGATGACGGCCTGGGGGACGAGATCGCGGGAGAGGTAAAGCGGATTCGAGGCCGCGATGTGCAGGCAGATGTCCGCCGCCAGCTCTCGAAAATCCTCATTCCGGGCGACGAAGTCCGTCTCGCAGTTCAGCTCCAGGAGGACGCCGATACGCCCGCCGTTGTGGATGTAGGCCTCGATGAGGCCGGCATGGGTTTCCCGACCGGCCTTTTTGGCGGCCGTGGCGGAGCCCTTTTTCCGGAGTAGGACGAGGGCCTCTTCGACACGGCCCTCCGCCTCATCCAGCGCCTTTTGGCAGTCGACGAACCCCGCCCCGCTGCGCTTTCTCAATTCATTCACCTTCGCCGCTGTGACCTCTGACATCTCAATGTTCCTCCTCGATTTGAATATCTATCGCCCCCTCGATTTTCACCGCATCCTCGGCGTCGGAAACGAGGACCTCCTGGGTTGGAATCGTCCTCAGCTGCCGGGACTCTCGCTTCTTGGCCTCGAAGAGCGCCTGGCCCCGTTCGATGGCTTCCATTAGGCAGGACAGGAGCAGCTGGATCGATTTGGCCAGATCGTCGTTGGCGGGGATGGGGTAGGACACGAGCTCCGGGTTCGAATTCGTATCGACCAGCGCCACGACGGGAATGCCCAGGCGCCTCGCCTCGGCAACGGCGATGCTCTCCTTGTGGATGTCGACCACCAGCAGGGCGGAGGGCAGCTGGGTCACCTCGACGAGGCCCTCGAAGCTGCGGAAGAGGCGGGCCATCTGGCGGCGGATGACCGAGGCCTCCTTTTTCAGCATGGCGTCGAGGGAGCCGTCCTCCTGCATCCGGAGGTAGTGGCGGTACTTATTGAGGCTGCGATGGACGGTTTCGAAATTGGTCAGGCAGCCGCCGAGCCAGCGGTTGGCCACAAAGGGCAGGTGGACCGAGCGGGCGGACTCGCGAATCGCCTCCTGGGCCGACGCCTTGGTACCGACGAACCAGATGCTCTGGCCATTGGCGGCGGTCTCTTCAAGGAAATCGCTGGCTTTTTGCAACTGCCCCAGCGTCTTTTCCAGGTCGATGATGGAGAGGCCGCCGAGGCAGCCGTAGACGAATTTTTGGGACTTCGGGTTCCAGCGGCGCCGCTGGTGGCCGAGGTGCACTCCCGCCTCGAAGAGGTCTTGTACTGTCACGTTCATGGGTGCTCCGTACCCTTGCGGGCCTTGGATGGAAACATGGGTTGAAGGTTGAGCCTTCCTTCATGGGAGGAGAAGTTCTTTTGGCAAGTTCTTTCTCGTCGAGGGTTG
>JAIRLG010000018.1 GCA_031259625.1 Puniceicoccales bacterium | reverse complement strand
ACGCATTCAGGACAAAAAGAGCGCGTAAAAGGCGATCGCTTCGGCCAAAGCCATGCCCAGAATGGACTGGACGAGGATCCTACCGGCCGCACCGGGGTTGCGCCCGACCGACTCGACCGCCTTGGTCCCGATCATCGCTATGCTGAGGGCCGAGGCCAGACAGCCCAGAGAACCGGTCAGGCCCTTCGCCAAATCGCCCGTGATGGCGGCCATGCTGCGTAATGTGTGTAATACCATAATTGCTCCTTTCAGGATTGAATGCCCAGCGCCCCATCCGTCGGCCCCTCTTCCCCGTGATGGCAGAGGAGGCCGATGTAAACGGCGACGAGCAAAGTAAAGACAAAGGCCTGGATCAGACCGATCAGGCCCTCCAGGAAATAAAACGGCAGCGGGAGGAGGTAGCCCGCCCAGGAGAGGAAGAGATTCACCCCCTCGGCCAGGCCGGAGGAAAGTTTAGCCAGCAGGCCGTAGAGAGCCGTTCCGCCAAAGCTCCCCGAGCTCAGGAATTCCCCAAAGCCGTACATGTGGTGCAGCAGGGTCTCCCCGCCGAAGACATTGCCGAAGAGCCGGAACGAAAGGGAGACCGGCCGGAAAAGGATGGAGATGCACTCGATGCAGCCCACGGCGAGAAAGATGAGGGTCAGGGCATGGTAGATCAGGAAGGGAAGGTCGGCTCGCTCGGCCTTGTTGCCAAAGGTCTCCTCGCAAAAGCCCTGCAACCCGGCGCATTTGGCGACGCAGTAGCCCCACAGGGCCATCGAGACCAGGGCGATGCCCAGGGTGGCGTTCAGGTCGGAATTCATCGGCCGCAGGAACGGGAGGAACCGCCCTCCTTCCCGAAGGCCGATGGAGGCAATGCCGGGCAGGAACCCGCTCCAGTTGTGGAGTAAGATGAAGAAGAAATAGGCCAGCAGGGCCGGAAAAGCGTAGCGCAGGGCCGTTTTCCCGACGATCGGCTCCAGCAGATCGTTCAGGCCCTCGATGACGAACTCCACCAGCGCCTGCCGCCGCGACGGGACGAGTGTCGGCTCCCGCCACAGCTTGCGCACGATCCAGATCAGTCCCAAAGAGACGAGCCAGCCCATCAGCACGGTGTCCGTCCAAAGGCCCCCCGGACTCAGCGGCGAACTTTTCAGGGACAATTTCCCCTCCTCCGCCCCTCCGGACGCCGGCGCTTCCGCCGCGGCATCCGCGGTCAAATCCGGTGTAATGTCCGCCGTTAAATCCGTCGAGATGCCTGCGGCTCCATCCGGTGTCGCCCCCACGGCCAAATTCGGCACGGCACCCGGCGTCGCTCCCGTGGTCAAATCCGGTGCAGCGGGCACGGCTAAATCTGGCGCGGCGCCCGGCGTGGCGGACACGTCCGCCCCCCAGGACGACGCTTCCGAGGCGCTCGACCCATAGCCATCCTCCTCCCGCCAGGGCGATTTCAGCCCGAGCAGTACCGCCGCCACCAGCGCAGCCAGCCAAAAGTACCTCGACGCCAAAATTTTCAGGACCATGAAATCCTCTCAATTCCCCGGCAATGGCCCTGAGGGATAACGAAATCCCTCCGATAAGTCAAAAAAAATCATTTCCAGCCCTTTCAATCCCGTCGATAATAGGGGATTTTTTCTCCGGCGCAACCAGGGGATTTTTCTCCAACGCCACCGTTCAGCCCGGGCCTAGGCCTTCTGTTCAGTTCGGGCCTTTTTTCTTCAATTTTCCCCCATCTTCCCCCTTCGGGCCGAGGCAAATTTTTTTCTCCGAGCTGATGCAGATTTTTCTTCGGGCTGATTTTATCTCCCGGGCCCACATTGAGGGGGATTTCCCCGCACCCGCTTCGCCGCTTTGAGGAGGGGGTTTCGCCGCCTTGGGGCCCGGAGGGCCCCGGGCTCGCTCCGCGGGCCGCGACCTAGGGGAGGGGCCTTCGGCCCCTCCCCTAGGTCGCCAAGGCGGCGAAGCCGCGAGGAGGAGCGAAGCCCAAAAGAACGGCGAAGCCAAAGACAAAAAAGCGCCGCTCCAGCGTCCTGGCCAAGGACTTTCTCCCAGCCTGGGGATTCCTTGGTGCTCAGGAGGGGACTCGAACCCCTATGCCTCGCGGCACTGCCGCCTGAAGACAGCGTGTCTGCCAATTCCACCACCTGAGCTACCGAGGTTTTATCAAAGAGAACCGTCCTCGGCGGGTCAAGGGCGTATCGCCGCCCTTCCCCAGAAAGGATGGTGAGGACGGCCGTCCGGACGACCCTTGCCAGAGGACATGCCCGCTTCGCCGCCTTGGGGGCCCGAAGGGCCCCAGGCCCGCTCCGCGGGCCGCGTCTTAGGGAGGGGCCGAAGGCCCCTCCCTAGGACACCAAGGCGGCGAAGCCCGAGAAGCCTGAATCTCAAATCATAGAAATGAGTGGCGGCATCACAAAAACAAGCGACGGAGGAACTAGAAGTTTTCCTTATGCTCAACCCTAACGAAAAGGAATACCTATCCGGCCCATTTGCCAGGCGAAAATTCGGGACTATGCTTCCGCCGAGGAGGAACGTATGGGAAATTTGCGATTTATCGAGAGCCTCGCCGGTTTATGCCTGGGAGGGATAACTCTGGCATGGGCGGATTATGAATGGGAGGACACATCCCCCCTGATCCACGCGATCGACGAGAGTCCCGATCCGGTAACCCAAGGGCCGACGCTCGGCATCGCCCCGTGGTTCCAGGAGCTCGTCCCCGACTTCCTCTACCTCGTCAAGCGCAGCTACAATGCGACGAAGCGCAGCGATCGCACGACCTACCGCCTGCCGGCGGAGATGATGCAGGCCCAGGTGGACATCGGGGAACACGTCTGGCACTGTCGGCAGAATTTCGCCGGGACGCAGGGGGCGATACGGGCCGAAGGCTGCCGCCAATCCTGCCTGCGCTGCCTCCTGAACTGCTGCTCCTGTTGCTGCGCCGAGGGCGAGGTCACGGCCGCCGAAATCGATTTCCCCGGCTTCGTCGCCCATACCCAGCACCGGGGTCTGCACGTGATCGCCATCGTCCTCCGCGGGTCCCAGGGCGAGCTCTTCCAGTCCGCCCACGGCATTTTCGGCCCCACCTGGATGGACAATTTCTTCGCTGCCAAACAGCGCGTCTCCGCCGACCGTATGGGCTTCGACGGCTTCGTGCACACCGGCTATGCCCAGAAAATCCAGAACTTCTTCTGGAATCTCCAGAGCGACCTTCGGGACCTGATCCGCCGTATCCCGCGGGAGGAGCGCGACCGCATCCGCTTCGTCTGTACGGGCCACAGCCAGGGGGCCGGCCTCGCGACCCTGCTGACGCCGCAGTTGATCCACACCTACGGACAGCGGCTCTTCGGACATGATTTCGACAACCAACGCACGCCGCGCTTCTTCTGCTTCGCGCTCTCCTCGCCCATGGTCCTGGCCGGCCATGAGTCCCAAGAGGCCTTCGAGCGCTACGTCGGGCGGTCCAACGTCCTCCACCTCTTCGTCCACCGCGACCTCGTCACCCTCGCCGCTCTCCGGGGCTACGTCCCCGTGGGAACCCCGGCCATCGTCTCCATCTCCGATGCCATCCACCGGGCCATTCAGGCGGACGTGTCCCACCACTACCGGATGCTGTTCTACAAAAAGCTCCGGGCGCAATTCGATCCGGAGCGCTTCGACCGGGTGGCGGAACGGATACGGCTGCCGTCGGACGGTGCCCAGGACGAGATCCTCCAGGTGGCCAAAGACGAGCCACACAAGAAGCTCTACTGGCACTACATCAAATTCCTCCTCACCTCCCCCTTCTTCCACTACGACATGCTCACGCCCCAGGGCTTTGCCGATGTCTGCAACCGCGCGCAGCGCCTGGCCCTGAGCACCAGCCTCGAGGCCCTGGAGGACTCCGACCCGCCGGCCAGGTGCTCCGTCCCGGAGGAATCCCTGCTGAGCCCTCCCCGCGGGCGCCGGCATTCACTGCGCCGACGGACGCCGCCCCTGCTGTACACCCAAATGTCCTCCCGGATCGCCGCGGAGCCCGGGCAGATCACGGCCGAGGATCTGCAGGGCTGGATGGAGCCGTCCTTCGACTGGGAAGAGGCCCTGCGGCTCGCCCGGGGCGATCTGCGACCGGAAGAGATCACCCTCGATCCGGAACGGGCCGAGCGCATCGCGGCGGTCGCCGACCAGCTGGAGCGGAGCGTTTTCAGAGCCGCTTCGGGCCGTAATTTCCTAAAAACCGCCGATGCTTTTCGGGACTGCCTCGCGACCCACCGCCGGCTCAATGCCCGCGAGCTGAAGGTCGGCCTCTTCCCCCACGACCCGGAATTTCTCGCCTTTGTCGGGGTCGACGTCGCGGAATTCCAGGACCGGCTCTACCCGCTACCCGGGGCCGAACTCTCCCTCATCGCCATCCTCCACTCCGGCGCCCAGGACGGCAAAGAGGCCGCCTTTCACCCCCACATCCTGAGCACCTCCCTCCCCATCGCCCTGAAAAACGGCCAGATCGAGGAGCGGAAGCAATCGGGCGAGCTCGACGCCGCCATGCCCCTCCTGTCGGCCCTCGAGTAGGGGCTTCTCCAATCGGCCCGGCAAGCCCTGCCCGCTGCCTTTCAAGGGGGCCCCGG
>JAIRLG010000020.1 GCA_031259625.1 Puniceicoccales bacterium | reverse complement strand
CGCGAGCGATCCCGGAGGGATCCAAAGACAGCCCCAGAAAACCCCCATCGCCAGCCAGGGCGAAAGCCCTCTATTCCTAAAGAAACCTCTGGTTCCTAAAAATTCATCGCTCTATTCCTAAAAACTCGCCGCCTTTTTCCCAAAACCCCATGTCCACCCTCCTTCGCTGCTTCGTCCCCCAGAATCCGCCGTGGGAAGTGGGCCAGAGCACCCTTTTGCCCCCAACGGAGGCCCATCACCTGCTCCACGTCCTGAGGGCGAAGAACGGCGCCGAGATCCAGCTGCTCGACGGAAGGGGTGCCCAGGCCCTCGCCCACTTGGAGATCCATCGGAACCAGGCTCGGGCGCAGGTGCGGGGAATAACTTCCACCCCAGCTTCGAAGCACCCCCTCATCCTGGCCCAGGCTCTGGGCAAGCACCGGGCCATGGACACCCTGATCCGCGAGGCCAGCGCCCTGGGCGTGAATCAAATCGTCCCGCTCCTCACCGAGCACGGCGAGGGCAGAATTCCCCTGGGCCAGGAGGGGAGGAAATCGGAGCACTGGCGCTCGATCGCCATCGCCGCCTGCAAGCAGTCGGGCCAGCCCTTTCTGCCCGAGATCTCACTCCCTCGACCTCTGATGAACTATCTCTCGTCCTTACCGGCGGAACCAAACCTCCCGCTTGTCGCCAGCCTGGAGCCAGGGGCGGAAGGGCTCTGGAATGTGCTGGAGAGCACGGCTTCGGGCAAAACCATCGGTCCGTTCGTCCTCTTCATCGGCCCGGCCGGGGATTTCAGTCCGGAAGAGTATCGCCTCCTGGCGGCCAAGGGCGTCCGCGCGGTTCGCCTCTCCCGTCGAGTGCTGAGGGCGGAAACCGCCGGTGCCTACGCCCTGAGCGTCATCGACCAGTGGCTGCAGTTCCATGAAGACGATCCTGGCCGATGAAGCGGAGCGCTTGCGCTTCACCCACGAACTCGACCGCAACTTTTCGGTCATCGCCCCGGCGGGCGTGGGCAAGACGAGTGCCATTGCCTCCCGCGTCGTCACCTGGCTCCGGCGCCGCGCCGCGGAAACGGCCTCTCCCCTCCGGGATAAAGAAAATTCTTCGCCCTTCCGGGATGACGAGGCCCTCCTCGTCGTGAGCTATACCGAAAAGGCGGCCGGAGAGCTGGAACAACGGGTAGGGCAATCGCTTCGGGAAGCTCCATCGGACCCGGAAGGCGATTGCTCCGAACCCCTGTCCTCGGTCTTCTTCGGCACCATCCACGGCCTAGCCCATCAATTCCTCCGCTCCCACGGCCTGGCGCTGGGCCTATCCCCCGCCTTCCGCATCCTGCGGGAAGCGGAAAAACCGTCGTTCTGGCAATGCTTTCTCGCCGAAACACCGGCGCTCTTCCAAACCATTCCGCCGGATTTTTTGGAAAAAATCCAGTCCGATTTCCCCTTCTGGGATGCCCTATCCCTCGGACCGACAGCACCGCTTCTGCGGGAAAATTCCCTGTGCCTGCGAAAAACTTCGGCTGAGCCCAAGGGTGAAATACCTCTCCCGCCGGTTCTGAATTTCGAGGCCGCTCTGCAGTTCAGGGCCGAGGGACCGGGCACCGCCCAGGTGGGACGCCTACAGCGGCAGCTGAAGGCCTGGGTCGATGGGGAGCAAGGGGCCTTTCCCCCAAAACTGGAGACGAATCATGCGCCCTTTCTCGCCCTCCTCCTGCCGGAAATGAAAAAATACTGGCGCTGGTCAGATCGCATCCTGCGGGCCCTTTTGGCCGAAGTGCAGGAGCAATACCTACGGCACCGGATTCGGGAAGGGCGTCTTTTCTACGAAGACCTCATCCTCCTGGCCCACCGCTGCCTGGGCGATGGAAACCTGGCCCAAGAAATTCCCCACCATCGCGTGATTCTGGACGAGGCACAGGATACGGATTTCCATCAATTCGAGTGGCTCCTGTCCCTGGCCAGTGCCCAACGACAGCCCTGGTGCTTTCCGGCAGCAGGTTATTTCTGCATGGTGGGCGATCCGCAGCAGTCCATCTACGCCGAGCGCGCGGCACTGCCGACCTATCTGGAGCTGCACCGGCAACTGGTCGAGGAGCATGGGGCCGAAGCGCTCACCTTTTCGGTGACCCTGCGATGCCCGCGAACGCTGGTGGATTTCGTCAACGCGCAGTTCCCGAAAATTCTAACCGGGCGTGAGGGCCAGGCTGCCTTCGTCCCCCTACGAGCAAGGCCCGATGCCATCCGCGGCCATGTTTATCGCTGGGTCATCGCCTCCGACAGCATCCCAGAAAAACCTTCCGCCGACAGTGCTCCGGGAAAATCTTCCGCCGAGGGCACTCCGGAGGAACCGGCTCGTGAAGAGGCTCGCCGCATCACCGAGGCCTTTCGGCGGCGCTCGGCGGCGGATTTTGGGATCGAGCGCTGGTCGGACATCGCGTTCCTGTGCCCGAGAAAGAAATGGCTGAACGAGCTGGCCCAGGCCTTTCAGGGCCTTTCGGGCACACCGGCCTGCCAGCTGCACTCCCAGGAAACGACCTACCGCGACCGACCGTTCTACGCCTGGATGGGCGCGCTCCTGAAAATTTCCCTGGAGCCGGGTAATGACTTTGAGCTGAGCGGTATTCTCCGGGAGATTTTTGGTATTTCCGACGCGCGCATCGCCCGCCACTTCGCCCTGCGGGAGGAGGATCGGGAAATTCGGCAGATCCGCGAGGATTTCCAGAAAAATTCTGCGGAAATTCTGGCCCATAGCCCTGTGCAAGCGCTGGAATGCCTGCAGGAGCGTTATCGGGTGGCCGAGCGGCTGGAGGCAATTTTCGAAAGGAGCTTTTGGTCGGACTACGAGGCCCTTCGCGGACGAGCCCGTGAGGCCAGCTGCCGTTCCCTCACGCTCGACGAGTGGTGGCAGGAGCTCGTGCTCCTACTGGATGAAAGCGAGACGGCGGCGGCCGTTATTCCCGATGCGCTCCAGTTCTTCAGCTTCCACAAGGCCAAGGGCCTCGAATGGCCCGTCGTGATCATCCCCTTCCTCTACCGCGGTAAACACGAGCCCACCCACCGCTACCCCAGATGGATTTCCTCCCAAGAGGGCCCGCACGTGATTTTTGACCGGCAGCAGCTCCCGGAATTCGCCGAAGAGCTCGGACTTCGGCAGATCCAGAACGAGGAGCGCCTGCTCTACGTGGCCCTGACGCGGGCCAAGGAATACTGCCTTCTCGTGGATGATGCCTCCCTCTTCCCCAAAGGCTCTGGCAACATGGCCCAAATACTCTTTCGGGAAAAGGCGTCCTCCTCTGAGCTTTGGGAAAATTGGGACATGGGGAACCTGCCCCGAGCCTAGGC
>JAIRLG010000101.1 GCA_031259625.1 Puniceicoccales bacterium | reverse complement strand
CCGGGCTGGATGGAGTCGCTCGCCACCGGCCCGGAACCGGCCGAGGCCCAGGAAAGTTTCCTCCGCGACTCGCTGCCGCTCCTCCGAACCCTCACCCGCCTGCTCCATTTCGAGGAACGGCCCATCCGGAATGCCCGGCAGGTCGAAAAGGCAAGAATCCTGGCCTCGGCCGAGCGCATTCCCAACGACCTCGGAGTTCTGGCCGCCCTTCGGGAATCGCTCTCGGCCTGGCTCGCCCAGTACCGCCGACAAAGGGCCCGCTGGAAGGCCCGGCTGCCACCGCTCTCGGAGGCCTTCCAGCAAAAACTCTGGGGCTCCCATCCCTCCGCCGATGCCCGCGCCTTCATCCCGCTGGAGGAGTGGTACGTCCGCCTCCACAGCCTGCGGGAAGCCGTGGCCGATCCCTTCGCCAGCGCCCAGAGCCACCGCTCCCGCCGCCGATCTCAATCCCAGCGCCCACTGGCCCTGAGCCGGGAGGCCGGCAAGTACCACCAGGTATACCTAATCCAGAACGAAGGGGGGATGGACTGGGTGCTCAAGGTCTTCCACTTCCAGGAGCACGCCGGCGGCTACGTCAGCAGCGGTGTCCTGCCGCAGCTCTCCCACCTCATCGGGCGCAACGTCCTCAGCTATCGGCTGGGCGAGCGGCTCTGCCCGGGCATGCCAGTCCCGACCTGGCCCTGCCTCGTGTCGGATGACGATGGCAAGACCTTTGCCCTGGGCATACGGATGGCCAAGGCCCGCGGCCTGCCCTTCAGTTACTACTGGAAACCAAGGGACACGGCCCATCCCCGGCTGACCCGCGTGGAAGTTCTCCGCAAGCGCTGCCTGCACCTCCTGAACCAGGTCGCGGGAGCGGGGGCCGAAGACGGCATTTCCCCAACCCCCCTGTCCAGCGGGGAGCTGAAGGAGCTCTTCCTCTCCGGGGACGCCGCCACCCAGGAGGGCCTGCGCAGGCGCTGGCGGGAGCTCGGGGCCGACTCGAGGGGCGCATTCCTTGAAGGCTGGAAGTGCTACGGAGCCGAGCTGGAGGCCCTGCCGCAGCGGCTCCGGCCGGGCGCGCTCGTCCGCAACCTCACCCGCCTGCAGTGGCTCGACGCGCTGCTCTTCCAGGGCGACCGGCACTACTGCAACTTCTACGTCGAGCCGGCGGCCGCCTACGCGCTCCAGCTGATCGACCAGGACCAGTGCCTCGGGCCCCTCGACCCCAAGGCCCCCTGCGACGTCTTTCCCGAAAAAGATTTCGAGCGGCAGATGGGCGTGCGGCCCGAGAGCTACTTCGGCCACGGCGGCTCGAGCATCGCCGAGCGCTGGGCCCGCCACGGGGGCAAGTCCGTCGCCCCGCTGCCTCCGCTCATCGACGCCACGACGGCCGCCCATTTCGAATCCTGCCGACCGGAGAGTCTGGAGGTTTTGGCCGATGGCTGGCTCCTGCCCGTGGAAATCGCCGCGCTCCGCCGGCGCCTGCGGGCCCTTCAGCGCTTCATCGCCCAGCTGCGGCGGTACGGATGGGTTCTGCCCGACGACCCGAGTGCCTGGGAAAGCCCTAAAACCCTCGCCCAGCTGGAGCGGCCCAACCCCGCCCTGCCCGACCCCATTTTCCCCAGTTCTCTGCGTACCCGGGACAGCAACAAACCCCAGGACGACGACGCCCGGGTGCTCACCCGTTACCAGAAGCTCTGCCGGGAACGGGAGCGGGAACAGAGGACCTTCCTGAGCCTCTCGGCCTGCCTCGACGTCCTGCGGCCCCTGGAAGTTGAACGAGAAGACAGAAAAGAGGCCGAAGCCGGGGCCATTGCCACTCCTGGCGTCACCGGAGCGTTGAGCACAGCCGGGCCGCCCACCGAGACCCTCCAGTCCAGGCGGGCCTCCGGAAGCACAGGAGAGGAAGCCAAAGCCGAGGCCGCAAAGCCGAGGCCGCAAAGCCGAGGCCGGAGTCGTCGATGAGGCGGAGGAATGAGGGACAGAAGGCCAGGGACACCGATGGAGCGGATGGGAAACGAGGAGTAGGAAAATAGGTGGGCTGTGGGACAATAGGTAAGGGACGGAGGTTAACGGACGGATGGGTTTACCGATGGGGCATAGGGGGGAAGGACAGAGGGCTGGAAAAGGGCTGTAGCGATAGGCGGGCTGTGGGGCGATGGCCCGTCTGCGGAGCCCGCGGGGCGGGACGCCCCGCGGCTCCGCAGACCCCGGCCTTTTTCTCCGAAAAAGGCCGACTTTCTCCGAAAGGGGCCATCGCCCCAAAAAAAACAACCCCCAAAAGAACCGGACTTGACGCCGCCTTCCGAAGTAAAACCCAAAACCCTAACCCCACACCTTCCCTCAAAGCAAAAACCGCTCTCCTCCAAAACCCGAGTTCGACACCGCCTTCCGAAGCAAAACCCCATCTTCTCCAAAAACCCGAGCTTGACGCCATCCCCCGAAGCGCTAGCTCTTCCCCCATGCTCAAGACCAGAAAATCCATCGCCAAGCGCTTCAAGTTCACGGGCCGGGGTAAGGTATTGCGCCGCAGCGCGGGCTACCGTCACTTCCTGCGCAACCGGAGCGTCAAGCAGTGCCGAGCTTCCCATCGGGACCATCCGGTCTCAGCAGGCTTTCGGAAGCAGATTCTGCGGGCGGTGGCGGTCGGGCTTTAGGACATTTTTCGACCCATCGCGGGGAAAGGTGGGTCTCACAGTAGGATAAAAGGAGAAGCACATGCCAAGAGCGACCCACGCAGGAGCGACCCATCGGCGCCGGAGGAGGATGCTGAAGGCGACCCGGGGCTATTTCGGGAACAAGTCCCGCCTCTTCCGCTATGCCCGGGAGGCCTGGCGGCGGGCCGGACAGTTCGCCTACCGCGACCGGCGGAAGCGGAAAACCGAGATGCGCCAGCTGTGGATCGTGCGCCTCAACGCCGCTTGCCGGCCCTTCGGCCTGCCCTACTGCCGATTCATCGCCGGCCTGAAGGCCGCCCAGATCCAGCTGGACCGCAAGTCCCTCAGCGAGCTGGCCCTCCACGATCCGGAGGCCTTCACCCAGGTGATCACCCGGGTACGGGAAGTTTTGCCGGGAATCACTCCGGCCGAGGCCCGGTGAAATGGGGAATAGGGCCAGGCCCAATCCCCGAGCTCCGCTGACCGGCATGACCCAAAGCGGTCGGGGAAGTGAGGAAGAAAGTATCACGGGAGTCGAGAGGGGGAGAGAAGAAGTTCTTCTTCCGGTTGAGGTGTGCCTCGGCCTCGCCTTTTCCAAACCGAGCAGTTAGTGTCACATCCGATGAATCGGAAGTATTGGTCGAGTTTAGGGGAGGAGCCTTCTGTCCGCCTGGAGTATGTACTTGGGGAGGGCTGGAGCGCATCCCGGGGGAGACTGGCGCTGTCTTTGCAAGGGGCGAAAAAGGAAATTCTTTTCCTTTTTCGCCCCTTGGGGGCCCGCCCCGCGGGCCGCTCCCGAAGGGAGCCAAAGACAGCGCCCCCGCCAGCCCCAAGCCATCTCCTCGCCCTCGGCGGCTTAAACTCCATCTCGCCCAACCCTGAACGGCCATTGCCATGTCCGATGAACACGAGCGCCGGAAGGCCCTGATCGAGCACCTCTTCGCCCAGGCGGAGCGAAACCGGCAGGCCGGACAGGCGGGGGAAGGGGAGGGCCCGGCCCCGGCGCCTTCGTCCTCTCCGAAATCGCCGGGCGGATCGCCCTCGCCGGAGAGCCTGAAGGAAGGGCTGAGAAGCCGACTGCGGCAGCTGGGCATGGACGAGGGCCTGCACCAATCGCTGGCGGAAGTCATGGCCTCGCTGGCCCCCGGCTCGCCACTCCAGGGGCTCATCGCCCAGTATTTGCAGGAACATCCCATGGAAGAACTCATCGACCAGGCCCGGCAGGAGCTGACCACCGTCCACAGGCGCTCGGATTGGGAAAGCTGCAAGGCGCGCTTCCTGGGCCCCCAGGGGTCGGTGCGGATGCTCGTCAAAAACATCCAGGCCCAGCCACTGGAGCAGCGGCCGGCCTTCGGTCAGAGGATCAACGCCATCAAGACCACCCTCGAAGAGCTGTTCGACCACAGGCGGCAGGAACTGGAGCGGGAGGCCCGGCGGCGGCAGCTCCCTCCCCCCATCGACCTCACCCTCCGCCCGCGGTTGGCGGCCAACGGCACGCTCCACCCCCTGACCCGGCTGCGTCGGCGCATCGACGCGATTTTCCAGCGCCTGGGCTATAGCCTCGCCGAGGGCAACGAGATCGAGACCGAATGGTTCTGCTTCGATGCCCTGAACACGCCGCCCGAGCACCCGGCCCGGGACGAGCAAGATACCTTCTACCTCCCGAAGGATTTGGAGGTCGGCAATATCCGTCGTCGGAGGGAGGGCGATAAGACCGAGCGCTACATCCTGCGTTCCCAGACCTCGACGGTGCAGATCCGCACGATGCTGGCGGAAAAGCCGCCCCTCCGCATCGTCTCCCCGGGCCGGGTCTTTCGGCGCGACACCAACGACGCGACCCACAGCGCGAACTTCCACCAGTACGAGGGGCTTGCCGTCGACCGGAATCTCACGGTGGCGGATTTGAGGAATACGCTCTTCTTCTTCCTCCAGGAGCTCCTGGGCACCCAGGTGCAAATGCGCCTGCGGCCGAGCTTTTTCCCCTTCACCGAGCCCAGCTTCGAGCTGGACGTCCGCTCCCCCTCGCTGGGCAAGCTCAGCGGGCAGTGGGTGGAGATCATCGGCTGTGGGCTGGTGGATCCGGAGGTGTTCCGGGCCGTGGACTACGATCCGGAGCAGTGGACGGGCTTTGCCTTCGCCCTGGGCCTGGAGCGCATCGCGATGTTCCTCTACGGCATCGACGACATCCGGCACTTCACCCGCAACGACTGGCGCTTCCTCCGGCAGTTCGCCTGAAAGTCTCTCCCCATCCGTTTCGAGATTTCTTTCCCAGCCCGAGATTCCTTTCCGCACCAAGGGTGTGTGGCGCTGTCTTTGCAGCGCCGGAGGAGGGCGGAGGTCCCGCCCTCCTCCGGCGCTGGGGGCCCGCGCAGCGGGCCAGCTCCCTTCGGGAGCCAAAGACAGCGCCACCCAAAACCACAGGCTGGCCGCCCGGGATGCTCGCTTCGCGAGCGAGCGGCTACGCCGCTCAGGCCCTCTTCGAGGGCCATCCCGGGCTGGCCCGGGACAAGAGACCCCAAAGCATTCTCCCATTCCCAGCGGCCAAAAATCTAAAGCCACCGCTCCCAGATCCAGAGCCAACCGCCCCTCAATTGCCCAGACCCAGGGCCGCTGTTCTCGGCTACCAAAACACCGAGCCGCCTCTGGACACCCAGAGCTGCTCCTGGCTACGCCCGAGCTATCTGTTCCCTCGACCCCATCTCTTTGGATCCGATAGGCTTTGGAAAGGCCGGCGGCCGAGTACGGTGGAATCGCTGTTGACGTGGCGGGGATATTTCACTCCCTGCCGGGGCATGGATTGGCATCGCTACGGCTGCTGGGCATTGGTTTTCTTCTTTTGGTTGCCGGGACTCGGAGCGGAGCGCCTGGGCCCGAAGCGGCGGCATCGGGTGATCTACGATTATCAATCCCGCCTGCCGATCAGCCCGACCCTCAGCGAGGAGCTGGTCGGAATTCTCCGTCAGCCGAAGGACTGGGGACAAAGCTTTGGCCGACCGGTGCGGGACTACTGGCTCTTCGATGCCCACGGCCATCCGATGATCGCATTGGACTTCAGCCGATTCCCACTGCCCCGGGAGGGGCTCGGGGCCTGGCTCGGCCGGCGGGTACGGCTCCGCGGTGAGCGGCTGGAGTCCCCGGGGCACGTACCCGTGCTGCGGGTCGCTTTCATCCGGCGGGAAGAGGAGGTCGCTCCCTCCCCGGCCGAGGGTAGTCCTAGTCCATGCAAGCCTCCTTCTCCCGCGTCGCCCTCCGGGCACTGAGCCACGTCCTGCCGCCGGAGATCAGGACCTCGGCGGAACTGGAGGAGGAGCTGGCCGAGACCTATGGGCGTTTCCACCTCTCGGCGGGGCGCCTGGAGCTGATGACCGGTATCCGTCAGCGTCGCCTCTGGCCGCCCGGGATGCTCGCTTCGCGAGCGAGCGGCTGCGCCGCTCAGGCCCTCTTCGAGGGCCATCCCGGGCTGGCCCCGGACCCCCTCGACCTCCTGATCCACGCCGCCGTCTGCCGCGACCGCCTGGAGCCCGCCACCGCCTCCTATGTCCACCACCTCCTCTCGCTTTCTCCCCACACCCAGGTCTTCGATCTGTCCAATGCCTGCCTGGGGGTGCTCAATGCCCTGTGGCTGGCGGCCGGCCAGATCGAGGGCGGCCAAATCCATTCGGCCCTCATCGTCTCCGGCGAGAACAGCCGGCCGCTGCTGGAGTCGACGCTGCGGGAAGCGAAAAACCCCATCCTTGACCGGCGGCAGTTCAAGCGCCTCTTCGCCAACCTGAGCCTGGGCTCCGGCGCCGTCGCGCTGCTCCTGTCCCCCCGCTCCGCCGCACCGGAGGCCCCGTATCTCGTCGCCGCCTCCGCGCTGGCGGACACCACGGCCTGCCGGCTCTGCGAGGGCGGGGTGGCGGAGGATGCCTCCTGGCAGATGCTGACCGACTCCGAGGCCCTGCTGCGGGCCGGCATCGACCTGGCCCGGCACAATTGGGAAAATTTCCTCCGCCTGACCCGCTGGGAGCCCAACAGCATCCAGCACTTCCTCACCCACCAGGTCGGCCAGCGCCACCGGGCCCGGCTCTACGACGCCCTCGGCCTGGACCTTTCGAAGGACTTCTCGACCTTTCCCCTCCTGGGCAATACCGGCTCCGCTGCGCTGCCCATGACCCTTTCCATCGCCCAAGAACAGGGCCATTTCCACCCCGGCGACCGCGTAGCCCTTCTGGGCATCGGCAGCGGGTTGCAGTCCATCATCCTGGGGATAGAATTTCCACGGCTCTCGTAAAACTGCCGTCCACAATACCGGGCCTCGAGTTCCCGAGACTCCCATAAAAACACCGGGAGATTCGGCTGTACCTCTCTCCTACCTTCTCGCAGAGCCACAGTCCCTAATATGGGGAATCGAAATTCCCCGGCCCAGCCCACGCAAAATTGCAGTTCTTCATCCTGGGGACAGAATTACCACGGGCTCTCGCAAAGCTGCCGTCCATAATAATGGGACTTCGAGTTCCCGGGATTCTCATAAAAGCGCCGGAGAGCCGGTGAGCCTCCTACCTTCTCGCACTCCCACCTTTTTCGCCAAAATTCCCTGGTCGGGATGACTGGATTCGAACCAGCGACATCTACGTCCCGAACGTAGCGCTCTGCCAGGCTGAGCTACATCCCGCGCGGACATGAACGGCCTGGTGCCCAGGGCGGGACTCGAACCCGCACGTCCTTGCGGACAAAGGATTTTAAGTCCTCAGCGTCTACCATTCCGCCACCAGGGCAAAGCCACTCGGCCCCGCATCCTGCGCTTTTCCTCATCCTGACAAGCCTTTTCGCGGTCTGAGGCCAAGGGCATCGCCATCGACTTTTGGGCATGGGGCGATGGCCCGTCTGCGGAGCCGCGGGCCTCCGGCCCGCGGCTCCGCAGACCCCGGCCTTTTTTTCTTGAAAAAAGGCCGACTTTCTCCGAAAGGGGCCATCGCCCCAAAAAAACACTCACCCGGAGAGAAGTCCTTCGACCGGAGGGCTTTCCGTATCACGACCCATCGGCCGAAAAACTTTCAGCGCCACGACCCATCCGCCGAGAAATGGCACTGCTCCTCTGTGCACAATCCCCAAAGCCAGCTCAGCGGCCTTTAGAACACATCACTTTCTCCTTCTTGTGCTTCTTCCGGACGAACTGCTTCGGTGCAGACCGCCTGAAATTCTTTGCCCAACTCGGGAATTCCCTTCGCGCCGAACAGCTGGTCCCTATACGCCCACCAATCGAGATCGAGCATCTGCGCCTGGATCGTCAAATTCGGATCAGATTGGATAGTTTCTATGACCTTAGCTTTCATCTCACGTAAAATCCCATAGGCTTCGCCTCCCAACAGCCATTGTCGTTCGAACTGCCCCTCTATGCACGCAACGCTTGTCTCTGGATCATAGATTTGCATTTCCTCCAGCGCCGTTGATTTGCCCATAGCCCTTCTCATCTCCTTGGTGGCAAAGTAATCACTGCGCATCGGCTTGTTGGACTCCAAATCGAATTGTTCCAAAACAGGCACAACATAAGGGACAATGGCCTCAGGGTTATCGGGATCAGTCAGTCGCCACTCCAAGAAGCGACCCTTATTCTTTCCCTCCAGGCAATGTTCGGGATCGTAGAAATCACGGCATGCATTGTAATTGGCCCGTCTCAAAATTGCGAACAATGCTCGATAATGCTCGTTTAACTCGATATTGGGATATATTTTGCCCAAATACCGAAGTTCCAGCAGACGCACGCCCTCCAGGCTCATCCAAAGCAATGGTGCAGTTGGCTCCGGTTCCGGCACGTCTGGATCGGGAATGACCACCGCATCTTCACCGGGTAATTTTCTCTGAAGCAGTGTCAGGTGCATCTCCATCCCCTGGCTGTGCACCAAAAAGCAGCAGAGCACCTGAGGGATTCCGCGATTAAG
>JAIRLG010000083.1 GCA_031259625.1 Puniceicoccales bacterium | reverse complement strand
CCGGGCCGGTGGATTTTTTCAGAACAATGCCCAGGTACTGCCCTTCATGATCCGGTACATCACCCGAAAGGCCAGCGAAGGCCCTTCGGCGGATTTCCTCATCGATGCCTACGGCGGCGTGGGGGTCTTTGCGCTCTCCGCAGCGGCCCAATTTCAAGAGGTGATGGGGATAGAGATCGACGGAGAGGCCGTGGTACTGGCCCGGCGCAATGCCGAGAAGAACCGAATCCGCAACGCGAGCTTCGTTTCGGGAAGCGCCGATGTCCTTTTCGAAAAAGTTCGCTTCCCGGCCGACCGGAGCGTCGTCATCATCGACCCGCCCCGAAGGGGCTGTGACCCCGCCTTTCTGCAGCAACTGCTCCGCTTCCATCCCCGGAAAATCATCTCCATTTCCTGCGAGCCCAGCACGCAGATCCGGGATCTGAGGGAACTACTGCAGGACTATCGGCTGCACGAGCTCCAACCGGTCGACCTCTTTCCCCAAACCCGCCACATCGAGAACATCGCCGTGCTCGGGCGGGACTAGCAGGGCCGGGACGGCCAATGGACCCGGGAAGTGGTAGCTCGTAACGGGAGCCAGGGGGCCGTTGAGCGCGGGAGCTGGGGTTCCGTCGAGCGTTTTGGCGGGGGCCATCGGGCGTTTGGGTGAGGCCCGTCGATTGTCCGGCGTGAGCCTATTGGGCGTCTTGGCGGGGGCCCCGGGACGCTCGCGTCGCGAGCAAGCGGCTTTAGCCGCTTAAGCCCTCTTTGAGGGCTGTCCCGGGGCCCCAAAAAAAACGCCCCCCTCATTTTTAGTTTGACGACGCCCTCTAGTGCCCCACGCCCTGAGAAAATTTGCTCCGGAAAAAGATTTAGGCGCAGAGAAGCTTGTTCCGGAGAAGCGAAAGAAGATTTAAAATAACGAGAGGGGAAGAGGAAAAGCTATGATTTCTCCCTACGCCACTCTCTCGACGATGAGATCGTTTTCGGCCGGACGTTTGGGGGCGAGACGGTGGGCGGAGCGCAGGTATTCCAGCGCCGCCTCCAGGTGGGTCTCGTCGTTGTAGTGCACCGTCAGCAGCGATTCGCCCTGCTTGATCTGGGAACCGACCTTCTTGATCTCGGAAACCCCGACAGAGGGGTCGATGCCGTTGTCCGGCCGTCGGGAGAGCAGTTCCACCCCACGGGCGATCAGGCCGGCGTCGATGGTGTGGACATAGCCACGCTTCATGGCCGATAACCGGCGCACCTGGGACGCTTTGGGAAATTTGTCCGGATCGTCGATGTAGCTTCCATCTCCCCCCTGGGCCACGACCATTTCGCGGAACTTGGCCAGGGCGGTGCCGTCGGACAGGTGGCGCTTGATCATCTGCTTGGCGGAAAGCGTCGAGCCGGCGACACCGGCGAGCCGGACCATTTCCATCCCGAGGCGCAGGATCAGTTCGTCGCTCTCGGGATCCACTTCGCCGTGCAGGATGCGGATGATCTCCTGGATCTCCAATCCGGTGCCGACGGTATTGCCCAGCGGCTGGTTCATGTCCGTGACCAGCGCCACGCAGCGCCGGTTCATGCCCTTGGCGACACGGGTGATCATGCGGGCCAGCTGCTTCGCCTCCTCGAAGCCGCGGATGTAGGAACCGTTGCCCCATTTGACATCGACGACGACGCCCTCGGCCCCTTCGGAAAATTTCTTGCTCAGCAGGCTGCAGGTCATCAGGGCCAGGCTCGGGATGGTGCCGGTCTGCCGCCGAATGCGGAAGAGCAGGTGGTGGATCGGCGTGATCTGCTGGAACTGCCGCGTGATCGCGCAGCCGACATCGTGCACCTGTTTGGCGAATCGTTCGGGGTTTAGGTCGACCGAAATGCCGGGGATCGCGCTGAGCTTGTTCAGGTCACTGATGATGAAGCCCTCCTCCTCTCCCAGCATGGCCGGAACGGCGATCCCGCAGGCGGCGGCCAGGGCGATGAGCACCAGACCCGTCTTATCCCCGACTCCGCCGGTGGCGTAGCGATCGATCTTGGGCCGGGCGATTTTCGGCAGGGCGAAGACCTCGCCGGACAGCATCATCTCCTCCGTGAGGAGGGAGACTTCCTGCAGGGAGAGCCCGCGGAAGTAAATGGCCATGACGAGGGCGGCCAGCTGCGTATCCGAAATGCGCTGCTTGAGGATGGACTCGGCCAGGTAGCGGATCTCGCCCTCGCTGAGCTCCTCGTTATCCCGCTTCTTTTCGATGAGAAGGTGAAAAGAGGGCTGAGGACTTTCTGCCTGATCCCTAGTGCTCTCCGATTCCATGAAAACTGGGCTTTGTGACTGACCCCATGAACTCCCTGCGGCGGAGCATAAGCTAGCACAGATTTCGCGAGTTGTCAAGGCGAGATAATTCCCGTGATTTCCGTCAATAGCAAAATTATAGTAAAATCCTCGCCAAAATCGGCAAGAATCCCGCTGCGAAGTTCACGGCCCTGGGGGTGAAGGCCGTCGGCTTCTGGAATCGCAGCCCTAGAGGTGAAGGCCAATCGACTCCTGAAATTTCCCGCGATTCCCTTCAATGGCAAAATTGTGAGGGAATCCTCACCAAGACCGACGGGAATCCCGCTGCGGAGTTCACAACCCTAGGAATGAAGGCCGATCGGCTTTTGAAATCGCAGCCCTAGGGATGGAGACGGATCTGCTCCTGGAATTTCAAGAGCGTGTGCCCGCGTCGGTCATCTCCCCAGCGCCGGAGGTCATGGAAGCTGACGTAGATCATGAGGCCCAGGAAGAAGAGGATGAGGAGGAGCTGGCTGCGCTGCCACCACCGCAGAGGAAAGTTGTTGCCTGAGAGTTTCTGCAGTCCGGCCAGGATGAGGTGGCCGCCGTCGAGCACCGGCAGCGGGAGGAGGTTGAGGATGGCGAGATTGACGTTGAGCATGACGAGAAAGGCCAGCAGGTTCCAGAGGCTGTGGGCGGCGAGGGTGTTCATCGTCCTGAAAATGCCCGGGGGGCCCATCAGGTGCCGCAGGGCCACGTCCGAGTGCGGCGAGAGCAGGCTGTGCAGGGTTTGGGCGCTCTGGGCCGCGTAGTTCCTGATCTGCCGCCAGGGCGAGAGGTGGAGCCAGACCCTTTCCGGTGCGCATTCGATGCCCAGCCGGCGAAGCGTTGTCGCGGCTATGCTCTGGGGTTGATAGTTTCCCAGCGGGTATTCGTAGACGCTGCCGTCGGGTTTCTGAAATCGGAGCGAAGGGGGCCTGGCACGGGATAGCCATTCGCCCAGGTCGGAAAAATCGGCCGAACTCGCCGGCAGGAGGAGTCTATCACCGGCGGCCAGGGAAGAGGACGGCCGGTGCCCCGTCGAAAATCCGGTCTCGAAGCGGCTTTCGGTCCACTGGGAATTCGGCGGCGGGAGGGAGTCCCGCGGGATGAGGCAGAGGATTTCCTGTCCTTGGGGATCTTCGAGCTTCCAGTAGGCCTTGCTGATGGGGACGTCGGCCAGGGCGGCGGAGAGGGATATCTCCTCCCCCCGTCGCCGTACGGAGAGCCGAAGGGCCGAAGGGGCCCCCTGGATATAGTCCTGCAGCTGTTGGAGGGAATAGAGCGTCTGCCCATCGACGGCCAGCACCTGGTCACCCGTCCGCAATCCGGCCTGGGCGGCGGGGGAATCCGGCACGATGGCCGTGATTTTCAGGGGAGCGGCCGGGGCGATGCCGAGGCTGCGGAGGCTGTCCGAATGGTTTCTGGATAGGCAGATTTTGACGGGATGGAGGGTGAGCGGGAGAATCGCGTCGCCGCGGCGCACTTCCAATTCCACCGTTGCCCGGCCCTGGGCATCGTGGCCGGAGCCGAGGCCGATGGCCTGTTGGATGGCTTCGAAGCGGGAAACCGCCTGCCCATCGACGGACAGGATGACGTCGCCCAGTTGCAGTCCGGCCCGTAGGCTGGGGTTGGGAATGTCGCCGGCAGGGGTCGGAAGATGGGGGAAAATGTAGCCGACGGTGGTCGAGGAGTCTTCGGGAAAGCCCGGTGTGCCGTGAATCCATAGGATCGAGGCCACGAATAATGCCAGGAGGAGGTTGAACAGCGGGCCCATCAGCGCCACGAAGCACTTGTCCCAGGCGCTCAGCTGTTTTTTGCAGGTGTCGGGGAGGACGTAGCTGCCCTCGAGGGCCTCGAGCTCGGCGAGTTGGGGCAGGGCGACGTAGCCTCCCAGGGGCAGGAGCGAGAGGCGGAATTCCGTTCCTCGAAACTGCCAGGAGAGGAGCTTCGGTCCGAAGCCGATGGAGAATCTCGGGATGAAGAGCCCCCGGCGCCGAGCCGCCAGGTAATGGCCCAGTTCGTGGATGAAGATGGAGGCTCCGAAGAGGAGGATGCTGAGCAGGACGGAAAACATAGGTCGTACGACTTCTGGAGATCATAAGGATGCTCCTCAGCTGTCCAGTGTGTTCTGATAAGGGGCGATTTTATGAAGGGTGGGAAGGGATTGTTTGGGGGCTGGCTTTCGATTTCAGAGAAATCGGGCCCGCGGAGCGGGCCGTCCGAAGGGCAAGGACGGCCGTCCTTGCCCTTCGGACAAAGCCAGTCCCCAACAACCAACTCCAACGCCGCAGAGATCAGAGGGAATTGGAGCTTAAAAGAAGGGGATTTAAGCTCGAGGAGAGGGAATTCTAGACTCAGAGATCGAGGTCTCGGAGCACCTGGGGAAATCGTTCGAGTGCCTCATCGGGTTCCCCTCTGGCCCTAGCCCTAGCCTTGGCTCTGGTCCACTCCTTCGTCGGCTTCCACAGTCCCATTCGGATGGCCGTGTCGATGATCTCCTGCCCCTTTTGGTACCGTTCGTTTATGGCGTAGGCCCTCTGGCTTACGCCGGGTCGCTTCGTATCCCGAATATTTGCCCTGACGGAGTATTGGACGATGTCCAGCGGAGTCCTTCCTTCGGAGCTCCGAAGGGACGCATTCATCAGCTCGGGAGCTAGTTCCTGTCCGGCAGAGGGGAGAATTCCGCACACGAGTTGCAGGAATGGATTGTTCTGGCCGTATTGCCGAACCACCCCCTGAAATTCGACGAAAGTATCGGGCCTTAGAACCCTCATGAGGACGGATTGATTCTTGAAACGCCGGTGACGGTTCGGGGTAAAAATAGATTCTATGCTGAAGAACAATATGACGGGGTAGTGCTCCGCGAGGATGCAGAAGGCTTCCCATTCCCCTTGCCACTGCAGGGCGTATAGTGGATTGGTGAGGAGTTGGTTCGGATGATATTCGCCAAAGGATTCGAAGGGAACCCATGTGGGGATCAGCCCGATCTGGAGCAGTCTTCGGAGCACGGTCGCTTTGTTCGTGACATTGGTGCGGATGATCAGGACGAAGGCATCTTCCCTATCGTTATTGCGAATTTCCAGGATTTCCCGAACCCGCTGGGGATGCGTTTGGTGAAGCTGTTCCAGATGGCTCAGAACGGCGTCCAGAATACGGGTGTAGCCGCTGAACCGAAGGGCGAAAAGTAGGGCATTATCCCCACGGGCCGGTTCTTGCTTGAGGAAATTTACATCGCCCCGGCGAAGCATAAAGCTGACCATTTCCTCCTCCCCCATCATCATGGCCAGCTGGAATGGGGTCATCCCTCCATACTCCCCCTGCGGGTCGGAGATATCATTGACGCATCGCGGCCAATGCGTCACGAGGGCCTTTACCCTGAGCAGATCTCCATCGCCAACCGCTGGAAATATTTCCTCTCTGCGTGGAGAATTGATCTCTGCAAATTGAAGCATGTAGTTAATGATGGGCCATTGTTCTCTCTCTACGGCAAGGAAAAAGGGTGATAGCCCTCGATACTCCTCATCACTGTACAGGTCCAATTCCGGTATATCATTGACGCATCGCGGCCAACGGTCTACGAGTTCCTGCACGGTGGCCAAATCCCCGTCGCAGATCGCCTGAAAAATGGCGTCGCGGGGCGGTAGCGCCTCAGCGGCAGGGTGCAGCAGCAACCCTGCGAGTATTCCAAAAATCCCAAACTTTCTTACGTCCATAGCCTAGAGCCCATGAAAAGAAACCTCAAGGGCGTGCAAGATTTTACACCAATTTCACCGCGATTAAAAAAATTGCCTCTGGGCCCAGATCCTGCCATAATAAGTCCGTGGATTCACGGCTTTTGGATGGGGAGGGGAGAATGTCTCCCATCGTGCGTTTTGTCGACAATATCCTGGAGCGCGCGGTGGAAGCCCATGCTTCGGACGTGCATTTCGAGATCTTCGAACGGGACATGCTGGTACGGCTGCGCATCGACGGGGTCTTGCGGGAATATCCGTCACCGGAGCGGGGTCTGGGCGATGCGATCATCTCGCGGGTGAAGACCCTGGCCAATTTGGATTCGGCGGAGAAGCGCCTGCCGCAGGACGGCCACATCGAGCGCGAGTACGCCGGGCGCCTGGTGGATTTTCGCGTATCGACCTTGCCGACCCAGTACGGGGAGAGCGTCGTCCTGCGCGTGCTGGACCAGGGTTCCTGGCACTTCAACATCGACAAGGTCGGCATGCCGGCTCCCGTTTTGGCCGCGGTCAAGGAATGCCTGAATGGGGGTTCCGGCATTCTGCTGACCACGGGACCGACCGGCAGCGGTAAGACGACGACGCTGTACAGCGCCCTCCAGTACATCAATCAGGAGGGGATCAAAATCCTGACCGTCGAAGATCCCGTCGAGTACGAGATGGACGGGATGATCCAGGTCAATGTCCACGACGAGGTGGGCCTGAGCTTCGACCGGGCACTGCGGGCCTTCCTGCGCCACGATCCGGACAAGATTCTCGTCGGCGAGCTGCGCGATACGGAGACGGCGAGGGTGGCGATTCAGGCGGCCCTGACCGGCCATCTGGTGCTGGGCACCCTGCACACCAACGATGCGCCGAGTACGGTGATGCGCCTGGTGGACATGGGGATCGAGCCCTATCTGATCGCCGATACGGTCAAGGGCATTCTGGCCCAGCGCCTGGTGCGGCGCATCTGCGAGCCGTGCAAGGAGGCCTGCGAAGCAACGGCGGAGGAGCTGCGTTTTTTCCCGGAATTCAAGGGCCAGACGGTTTACCGGGGCCGCGGCTGCGAGGCCTGTTCCCGCACGGGCTACGCCGGCCGTTTCGCGCTCTACGAATGGATGCCGGTTTCGCTCGCGATCCGTGAGGCGATCCGCACCCATTCCTCGCGGACGCAGATCCAGCATTTGGCCATGCAGGAGGGCTACGTACCCCTGCAGCGGGAGGGCCTCCATCATATCCAGAATGGGGAAACGACGGTGTCCGAGATACTGAGAATCCAGTGAGCGCTCGGCCTAGGAGAAGCGCTTGGCCAGGGCCAGGCGATGGATTTTGGCATTGTGCCGCACGTCGACCGGCAGTTTTTTGCGGAAGAAGAAATGCTGGATACGGCGGGTCTTTTCGTAGCGCTGCGCGATTTCCCGAAGCTCCCCGATGAAGCGGTTCTTCTGGTAAGTCCAGAGCGGGTAGTGCCCGAGTTTCGGCTGGACGACGATGGCGGGGAGCGTGAGGCCCCTTCTCCTCAGGCCGATGAGGGCGCAGCGGGCGACGAGGGGGTGCTTGAGAAAAAAGGGCTCCGTGCAGTCGGGATAGAAGATCTCGTCGCCGACGAGGACGCGCTCCGCCAAGCGGCCGCAGAACCAGAGTCGGTCCTGCTGATCCAGAAAGCCCAGGTCGCCCATGCGGTGCCAGAGTTTATGGCCGTCCTGAATCTTGGCCAGCCAGGTCTTTTCGGGCTCGCCGTCGTAGCTCTCCGTCACCATGGGCCCGCCGACGATGATCTCCCCCACGTGGCCCGTTGCCAGCTCCAGAGCAGGCTCCCATCGAGGAATAGCCTCCTCCGTAACCCGGATGATCCGAACCTGGGCACCGGTGATGGGCTGCCCGACGCAGGTGCCGCTGCCATTTTCCTGAAAGACCTTCCAGCGGGAGAGGAGCTCGTCGCCGCAGATATCGGTGATGGGCAGGGCCTCCGTCGCGCCGTAGGGAGTGTGGATCTCGACCTGGGGGACGACGCGCCGCAGTAGCTCCAGCGTCGGGACATCGCAGGAAACACCGGCCAGGAAGAGGAAGCGAATATCCGGCAGCTGAATGCCGTGGCGGTAGCCGTAGAGCGCGATTTTTCGCCACAGCACCGGGGCGCCGAAACTGCTCGTGACGCGGTGTTGCCGAATGGCCCCGATGATCTTTTTCGCCCGCAGCCGCGAGGGCTTCGTCGCATCCATCTCAGGAAGGACACTCGTGCGCCCGATGAGGGGGTTGAAGAGCGAGAAAATGGGCAGAAGGGGAAGGTCGACGTCGTCTTCGGACAGGGGGTAGTTGTGCCGTAGAGCCTCCAATTGGGCGGAGAGGTGCCGGTGGCTGTAGCGGACACCCTTGGCCGTCCCCGTCGATCCGGAGGTGAAGAGGATCGCCGCCAGGTCATTGGGATGTACGGAAACGCCGGGCGACCGGCGGAAGGGGGATTCAGAGGAGGCGGTACAGCGTCGCCAGGAGCGGATGAAGCCCCGGGTGAGCCAGATCGCCCGCGGCCTGGGCTCGAAGGAACGGAGGAAGCCGAAGGCCCATCGCAGCCTGCCCGCCCCGAGGATGAAGTCGGGCCGGGCCTTCCGCGCGCAGGACAGGAAGCGCCGCAGGCCCATGCCGGCATCGATGATGATGGGAATGGCTCCCAGGCGCAGGAGGGCGAAGGCGCCGGTGATGAGCTCGTGCCCGGGCCGCACCGCCAGCAGGACGCGATGCCGCTTCGAGAGGTGGAAATGCTCTCGCAACAGGCGCATCAGGCCCTCGACTTCCTCGTGCAGATCGCGAAATGTTTTGGAAACCCAGTGGGTCCTAAGGCCCAGCAGGCGATGCCTGGGGATGAGCAATGCCGGGCGCCGAGGGGTCTTCTGGGCATGGAAGGCGAGCCGGTCGGCGATGTGGGTGCTGGCTACCTCCCCTTCCTCCATGAGGGCAAGACGCTAGGGCTTTCTGTTCCATGGCAATCTGATAAGCCCGTGTCCGGCAGAAATGTTTTCGGTACTGGTGATGGCCGATCAGGCTCAGGGCCATGATGCCCAGAAGGGTCGTCAGGCCGAGGCCGGGAAGGGCGGTCGAGCAGGTCCAGAAGCAGGCCAGATGCTCGTCGCAGAACCGGAGAATCCCCTCGAAACCCCGGAGGTAGGGGAGCAGGAGCTGCGTCAGAATCCAGCGGCTGAGGCCGTCGAAAAGGCAGCCGATGACCAGGCTGCAGAATCCGCCGATGATGAGGCCCAGGGCGAGCGGAATGGCGATGAGGTTGATGAGGATGCCGCCGAGGCTGAAGGAGCCGAAATACTCGATGCTGAGCGGCAGGGTCAGCAGGGCGATCGGTGCCGAAATGCAGAAGGAATTCAGGCCATAGGAGAGCAAAGGGCGCAGCCAATGCCTCCAGGAGAGGGAATTGGGCGCCTGGGATCGTAGTCGGCGCGCGAGGTGGTTCGCCAGAGGACTTCCCAGCAGGGCGATGCAGAGGACGGCGCCGTAGGAGAATTGCATTCCCCAATCCCAGAGCTGCTGGGGATGGGCGAGCAGCGAGAGGAGGCCGGCGAAGCTGATGGCGGAGAGCGTCGAGGCCCTTCGCGAGAAAAAACCGGCCGACCCGAGGTAGGTCCGCATGAGGAAGGCCCGTACGGCCGACGGCGGGGCGCCGATGACCCAGGTGTAGAGGCCGAGGAGGAGGATGCAAGGCAGCCGTCGCCGTCGCCGGGAAAGTCGCAGGAACTTGAGGAAAATTCCCAATGCCCATCCGATGATATCGACGTGCAGCCCGCTGATGGCCAGGAGGTGCGCGACGCCGGTGCGGGCGAATAGCTGCTTCTGGGAGCGCGGCAGATCTCCCCGGCAGTTGAGGAGCATGCCCCGCAGGAGATGGGTATCCCCCTGGGGACAGAGGAGTTGCGCCCGGGCGTGTTCCTGGAGTCGTCGGCAGTGGCGAAAAAAGGCCGGGCCCTCGTGGACGACGGAGCGAATATCCCCGCGGTCGATGTGGAGCGGAATGCGCACCCGTTGCAGGTAGGATTCGAAGGAATGGGCTGCGGTGCTTCCCCTCAGGAGCTGGAGATGGGCGCGGACGCGCAGGGTCTGGCCGCGGTAGTGCCGCTGTGGGAATTTCTCGTCGAGCATGAAGTAGACCCGTTGACCCCTAAAGCTCGGAGCCAGGGCGGGGCCGTCGAGGAGGATCCCCTGGCCGTAGATCTGCTGCGCCCGGGCGCTCGTGCGGGTGTAGGTCCGCTGCAGCCGGAGGTCGAGGGTATACCAGCCGTCCCGAAAGCCTTCGGTTTCGAGTATCGGAGGACTGCGCCACTGGGCGTAGAGGGCAAAGGCCAGGATGCAGAGACTCGGGCGGATCAGCGCCCTTTGCCAGCCTCCGTCTCCGGAGGGCTGTTCTCCCCAGCGCCGACGGCGGAGGGAAAG
>JAIRLG010000074.1 GCA_031259625.1 Puniceicoccales bacterium | reverse complement strand
TTGATAATGATCAGCAAACCCCGCTCCATCGGGCGACGATGGCCGGCTGGGGAAAAAAATTCCCTATCGCGGTGGCGGAGGTTTTGCTCTCCTGGCTCCGAGGACACGGGAAAAGCGGCGAGGCTATTCTTGCCATGCTGAGGAGTGAAGAGTTTCTGCGCGGGGACCATTTTAAACGGTGGAGGGATGATCTTCAAGCGAAGACTGCGAAGGCAAGGGAAATCAGAGAGCTTCTGAAGGACTACGGCGTCGATGTCTCGAAACTGTTAGAGACCTCACCGTCAGAGCCTGCTGGGTCGAGGAGCAGTAGTAGCAGCGATAGCAGTAGCAGCGAAGGTGATAGCGTACTACCGCCACAACCGCCGCCTGCTAAGAAAAGTAGTAGTGGTAGTAGCTATAGCAGTAGCAGTAGCGACTAAGAGTGGATCATAACTGAATGCTGGATCAGCAATGGAATTTGAAGCCCAAAAAAACGAACTGACTGCTGGCGGACCCGCCAGCGCCGGCGACGGAATAATGGGAAGCTCGCCCCAGCTGGGGCGAGATATTTCTAACGCGGAGTATCTTTGCATCCTCCGTTTGGACCTCCATTCTTCGAAAGAAAAATTGACCTTTGGTAAGATTTCGCATGGGTCAAGGGTCCATGAAGAAACTGGTCATCGCCGAGAAGCCCAGCGTCGCCCGGGATCTGGTCAAGGTGCTGGGGAAGTTCCAGGCGAAGGAGGACTGCTTCGAGAACGAGGACTACGTCGTGAGCTGGGCCGTCGGCCACCTGGTCGAGCTATCCATGCCGGAGGACATCGATGCGCAGTACAAGCGCTGGACTCTGGAATCCCTGCCCATTATTCCAGAAAAATTCAGCCTCCAGGTCATCGAGGCCAGCAAGAAACGCTTCGGCGAGCTCAAGAAACTGCTCCACCGCCGCGACATCGATGGGCTCATCAATGCCTGTGACGCCGGTCGGGAGGGCGAGCTGATCTTCTCCTACATCTGCGAACTGGCCGGCAACAAGAAGCCCTTCCAGCGCCTCTGGCTCTCCTCCATGACCCCGGAATCGATCCGAACGGCCTTCGCCCACCTGCGCTCCTCGGAGGAGATGCAGGCCCTGCAGGCCGCCGCCCGCTGCCGCTCCGAGGCGGACTGGATCGTCGGCATCAACGGGACACGGGCCCTAACCCTGCGCATCGCCGGCCGCGGCAGCCGCCGCGTGGTCAGCGTCGGCCGAGTCCAGACCCCCACCCTGGCGATGATCGTCGCCCGGGAGCGGGAAATCCGGAATTTTCAGCCCCGGGACTACTGGAGAATTGTCGGGCAGTTCCAGATTCACAACGGGAACTACGAGGGGGTCTTCCAGCGGAAAGATTTTAGAAAAAATCCCAACGATCCTCACGACCGCGTCGAGCGCCTCTGGGACTTTTCCGCAGTGGAGGCTCTGCTGGCGGACCTTCGGGCCCATTCGGAGGAAGTCCGCATCGAGGAGAAGAAAAAGCGCAGCTCCCAGGGCGCCCCCAGGCTCTACGACCTGACCCTCCTGCAGCGGGAGGCCAATGCCCGCTTCCACCTGCCGGCCGGCATGACCCTGAAGATCGCCCAATCGCTCTACGAAAAGCACAAGTGTACCACCTATCCCCGCACCGATTCCCAAGTTTTACCGGAGGACTACGTCGCCACCTGCCGAGAACTGCTCAGCTCCCTGTCGGGGGACTACGCGCCGCTGGCCCAAAAAATCCTCGAGCAGCACGGCGTCGACGGCAAGAACCGGAAGATTTTCAACGACAAGGGCGTCCGTGATCACTTCGCCATCATCCCCACCGGCAAGCAGCCGACCGGTCTGAGCGAGAGCGAGGAAAAGATCTACGAAATGGTCGTCCGGAGATTCCTGGCCGTGTTCTTCCCGGCGGCCGAGTTCGACGTCACCACCCGCCTGAGCTTCGTCGGCCCCCACGGATTCAAAACCGAGGGAAAGGTCTTGGTCAAGGCCGGCTGGCTGGAGGTCTACGGTCGGGAAGTGGGAAAAGAGGCGGACGAAACGCTGGTCGCGCTCCACGAGCGAGATGGCCAGCCGCCTTCCGGCAAGCTGGTCGAGGTGCAAGCGGTTCCGGAAGCCACCAAACCGCCGGCCCGTTACAACGAGGCGACCCTGCTGGCCATGATGGAGGGAGCGGGCAAGGCGGTCGAGGACGAGGAATTGGCCGAAGCGATGAAGGAGCGCGGCCTGGGCACGCCGGCCACCCGGGCGCAGATCATCGAGCACCTCATCGACTACCAGTACATGGAACGCGAGCAGAAAGACCTCATTCCAACGGCCAAGGCGGAGGACCTGCTCTGCTTCCTGGAAAGAGTCCAGGTCGGCACCATCACGAGCCCGGCCATGACCGGCGAATGGGAATTCCGCCTCCGGCAAGTGGAAAATCGCCAGCTCCCGCCGGAGCATTTCCGCCAGGGCATCGCCGACATGACCCGGCAGATGATCACCAGCATCCGGCAGTTCCAGGAGAGCGAAAGCGACGCCAGCCCATCGGAACTCCTCTCGCCCAGCGACCAAAAGCCCCTGCTGGAGATGCTGCGCTGCTACCGCTCCCAGGACGGTCTCCTGACGCTCTACAAGACCGTGGCCGGTCGGCGCATGACGTTGGAGGAATACCGGCAGCTCCTCCAGGACCGCAAAACTCCCCTGCTGGAGAAGTTCCACTCCAAGGCCGGCCGGCCCTTCAACGCCTACCTGGTACTCGACGAGGACTGGCATGTGCGCTTCGTCTTCGAGGAGAACCGGAAAAAAGAGGACTCTCCCGGCATTCCCTCGCTCCAGGAGCTGGAAAATTATCCCGTCATCGGCGCCTGTCCCTTCCACAAAGAGGGGAATCGCGTCTTCGAAACCGAAAACCACTACCTCTGCGAGCAGACCTTTGCGGAGAAAAAACCCGCCTGTCGCTTCCGGATCGGCAAGGAGATGCTGGGTGTTCCCCTCACGCCCGAGCACATACAGCAACTCCTCCAGAAGAAAAAGACGGAGCTCATCGAGGGCTTCGTTTCCCGCCGCACCGGCAAGCCCTTCGCCGCCACGCTCGCCCTCAAATCCGACGGAGGGCTCCGCTTCGTCTTCCCGCCCCGAACCAGGGCCGTGGCCAAGAGCAGTCCGGCCGAAGAGGCCCCATGAGCCTTCCCCTGACCCAGGAATTTTCCTAGGGCCGGGGTGTTTCTGGGGGCGATGGCCCCCTGGCGAAGCCAGGCGGCTGTTTTCATGAAATGAATTTTCATTTCACGAAAACAGCCGGGTCTGAGAACGGCCGAAGGCCGTTCTCAGACGGGCCATCGCCCCCCAAAGCCCCGAAAGAGCTTCCTAAGCTCCTAAAGTACCGCAGAAGCTTCCCAAAAACACCGCGGGAAAAAGTAAGCTTCCTAAAAAAGAAAAAACGAATTTGACAGGAATTGGACCTTTGCTGTCCTTCTGGCCTAGGATGGAGAAACTTTCATCCGGTGGGTTAATTCAAAATAAGGGATATACTATGTTTAAATGTTCTGCTCTTCTGCGCCGGATCGGTGTTGCTGTCTGCGCCGTACTCTGTCATGCGGGATATGGAGGCGATTGGACCCATTACGACTCTCCGGATGCGTTTTGGCGGGATTTTACGAGACATCGTCCATTCTCCGCTCCCACAGTCTGCGTCGTTCATTACCGCTTTTGGCGGCGCTGAAAATTCCCGGAAAATCCTCGCACCGGCGGCGCAGGGATAATTTTTGGGGTCGCCTTTGGAGCCTTCGGCTCAGGCCCGCTGCGCGGGCCCGCCGAGGGGAAATGGAAAAATCCTTTTTCCATTTCCCCTCGGCGCAAAGGCGACCGGCAACTCCGGCGAGTAGGTGCGAACTCCGACAAGCAGAGGGCGAATTCCGACGAGTGGGAGTGGGCTCAAATGAGTAGGAGCAAATTCCAACGAGCCGGGGTGGATTCCGGCGAATGGGGGCGGACCTTTTGGTAGCGGGGTCTGCCCCAATTATTTTTACAATAATTTCTTGACGTGGAGCCTCCTGGGCGCAGCGTGCAGAGGAGTATTCCGTTCGCAGTAGATTCCGAAAATGGCCGTTCCAAAGCGCAAGCAGTCCAAGCAGAGAAGCCGCAAACGCCGCGGGGCCAATCACTTCGCGATGCCGCAGTTCGCCAAGGATGCCCAGGACGGCAGCCTTTTTCTCCCCCACCACGTCCATCCGACGACGGGCCTCTATCGCGGCCGCCAGGTCATCGACCCCGGGGCGAGCTGAGGGCAGCAGACCCTCGGCCACGGAGGAGAGAAGTTTTTCATCGCCGGGCTGAGGGCATTATGCGGTTGGAGCCCATGAAAATTTTTCTAGACTAGGGCGTTCTATGTCGGAAATCTCTCCGTTCGTGCCCGTCGCCCATGGGGCCATTGCCATCGACATGATGGGCTCCGACCGTGGGCCGGAGGAGATCTTCGAAGGCGTACGCCTGGCCCTTCGGCAGTTCCCGGACCTGGCCCCGCTCATCCTGGTCGGCGACGGGGACTTACTCACGGCCCTTCTGGAAAAGCACGGGCTGGGGGATCATCCTCAGCTGTCGATCTTCCACACCTCGCAGGTCATCGAGATGGACGACAAACCGATCCAGAGCCTGAAGCAGAAGAAGGATGCCTCCATGATCCGGGCCATCGAGCTCATCCAGGCCGGTGCCGCATCCGCCGTCCTGAGCTGTGGCAATACCGGTAGCCTGATGGCCGGCAGCACGCTCAAGCTACGCCCCATCGCCGGCATCGAACGCCCGGCGTTGGCCAGCATCATCCCCTCCAGCGAGGGCCATTTCGTCCTGGCCGATGTGGGGGCCAATCCCCAGACGACCCCGCTGCACATGGCCCACAACGCGCTGCTGGCCAGCGTCTACGGCCGGAAGGTGCTGAAAATCGCTTCACCGCGGATCGGGCTGCTCAGCATCGGGACGGAGGAGGGCAAGGGGAACGAACTCATCCAGAAGACCCACGAGAAGCTGAAGCAGCTGTCGCCCTTCATCGACTACATCGGTCTCATCGAGGGCTTCCACCTTTTTGGCAACGGCGTCGACGTCGTCCTCTGCGATGGTTTTACAGGCAATATTCTTTTGAAATCGCTGGAATCGCTGGCCCTCTACCTCAGAAATTTTTCCCGAAAGGAGTTTTCCAAAAATCCCCTGCGGCTCTTCGGTGCCCTCTGCGCCCGGGGGGCCTTTGAGGCATTGAACGCCAAGCTCAATGCCGAGATCTACGGCGGAGCTCCGCTCCTGGGCCTCAACGGCACCGTCTTCAAGGCCCACGGCTCCAGCCATGCCCGGGCCATCAGCCACGCCATCCACATGGCCTCCGACCTGTCCCGCATGGGCCTGCAGAACGA
>JAIRLG010000014.1 GCA_031259625.1 Puniceicoccales bacterium | reverse complement strand
GCTTTCGATGCCGAAGGCATCGGGCCCGCTGCGCGGGCCGCCCGAGGGAAAAAGGGGCGGAGCCCCTTTCCCCCTCGGGCAAAGCCGGCCCCCAATGCCTCCAGCCCATCGCGCTACCCACTCGCCGGAAGTGCTGCCCTGGCCACACTGGAGGGCTTTTTCCAAAAACTGATCGATGCTGGCTATATGTGCTCCCCGGCACCATCCCGGTACGCCCTCAGCCTCGAAGGGCTCCTGCGCTGCGACGCCATCGGGGCCGAGATTCTGGCGCTGATGGAATAAATAAAGATTCTACCGTTAAAGTTAAAGATTCCACCGCCAAAATAGTACCGCTGCGCCGCCTTGGAGCCCTACGGGCTCCCGTCCGCTGCGCGGACGGCGAGGACCGGCCGCGGGGGCGAAGCCCCTCACGGCCAGCCCTCGCCAAGGCGGCGCACAAAAACACCTCAAAAGCTCGCTAAGCCTCCAACACCTCCGGCCAGCCAAGCCTTCATCATATCCAGCCAGCCCAACACCTCCAAATGCCCTCTAAGCTTCCTCCAGGCCGAAGAGCTCGATGATCTGCCGCTTGCAGTACTCTTCGACTTCCTCCATCCGCTCCCTCGCAATCGGCAGCGTGCCACCGGAGGCGAAATCCTTTCCCTTCGCCGCGCACCATTCCTTGAAATCCCCCCTCAGGACTTTCCTGTCCTTCAAATGGGTTACGAGGGATTTTTCGATTTTCTCCAGACAGGGCTTGGCTTCAAAACCCTTTTGGATCCAAGTTGGGGCGAGGTGTAGGCTTAGGTTCCAGGGGGCGTTGGGCTGCTCCGAGACGGGATGCAGCAGGAGGACGAGGCCGTTTCGCAACGGCGGCAATCCGGATGAGGTCTTCAGCAGGGCCGTCGTATACTCGCGGGAATTCGGTCCCCTGGGGGTTCTTTTGGCGCCGCCGCCTTTGGGGCCCTTTGGGCCCGGCCCGCCCTGCCCACCCGCCCCGCCCTGCGGGCGGGCCCCGGGGCAGGGCAAGGAAAGATCTCTTTCCTCGCCCTGCCCCGCAAAGGCGGCGGCGGAAACAAAAATAGGTATCACCGCACAGACCAGCTCTCCCTGCGGGTAGGATTTTTTCCTGGAATGCAGCATTTGCACGGTACTGTGGAGGCGATGGGCCGCATATTCCGCCTCCAGGAGGCGTTTTTCCTCATTGAGCTGCGCGACCCTTTCCGGAATGGCTTCGTCTCCGTCGACGGACAGGCTTCGCCTCAGCTCTTCCAGTATCTTGTCCCGACTTTGGGCATGTTGCCAGGCGAGGGTACCGGCAATGGCCTCGATGCGTCGCACACCGGAGGAAATGGCGGATTCGCTCAAAATTTTGAATGGGCCGATCTCGCCCAGTGCCCGCACATGGCAACCGCCGCAGAGCTCGGTCGATAGGCCGGCGATGTCGACGACGCGCACCTTTTCGCCATAGCTCTCCCGAAAAAAGGCGATGCAGCCTTCGGGTATCCGGTCGAAATCCGTTTCGTAGCTGTGAACCTTTTGGTTGGAGAGAATCCAGTTCTGAATCTTTTCCTCGATGGCCTCGAGGGTTTCCTGAGGGATGGCCTCGAAGTGGGTGAAGTCGAAGCGCAATTTCTGATCCCCCACAAAGGAACCCGCCTGCTGGACGTGCTCCCCTAAAATCTTCCTCAATGCCGCCTGCAGGAGATGGGTCGCCGTGTGGTGCCGTTCGATGGCCAGCCGCCTCGGCAGGTCGACTTCCAGCCTGACTTCTGCTCCCTCAAGCCAGAGCATTTGCTCTTCGGTCTCGCAAACAATGGGATCCTCTTCATCGAGATAATGCTCGATCTGACCGTTTGGCGTGCGGCGAGTTCGAACAATTTTCCATGTTTTGCCTCTTAATTCTTCCCACTTCTCATCCACAGATAGGAGCGAAAATATCCCCCTATCTCCTATTTGGCCACCCATTTCGGTGTAGAAAGGCGTTCGATCCGTGGTGATGGATCTGACCTTCCCGTCCTCTGAGGACAGGCCGATGATTTTCGCCTTTTCGCAGTCTTCGCTGAACTCTATTCGCTCCGGTCTGTAGCCGCAAAATTCGGTTCCCCTCTCCGCGGCTGAAGAGGAGGAGAGGCTCCATGTCCCCTGAGTCATGCTCGGACCCCGTTCCGAGCGCCTGCGCTGCTCCTCCATCCTCTGCTCAAAGCCAGCCGTATCGACCCTTAGGCCCGTGCCTTCGGCCCAGAGCCGGGTGAGGTCGAGTGGAAAGCCGTAGGTGTCGTAGAGTTTGAAGGCCTCTTCGCCGGACAGAATACCTCCGCCGGCCCGCCGGCAGCAGTCCTCGAAAAGCGCCAGTCCGCGCTCGAGGGTCTCCTCGAAACGGGCTTCCTCGGCCCCTATGAAGCTGGCAATAATGCCCTGTCGCTCCCGCAGTTCCGGGAAAACAGTCCCCATCTTTTCGACCAGACCGGGGATGAGGGGGACGAGAAATTTCTCCGGCAACCGGAGCTTTTGGCCGAAAAAAACCGCCCGCCTCAGGATGCGGCGCAGGACATAGCCCCGACCCTCGTTGCTCGGGAAAATGCCATCGGCGATGGCGAAGCACAGGGCCCGGAGGTGGTCGGCCATAACCCGAAAGGCGAAGTCGTGGAATTCCTCCCGGCTCAGCTGGGCCTGGCGACTGGGGGCGAAACGCCCGCCGTAGGCCCGGCCCGAAAGCCCGGAGAGTTCTTGGAAAATGTCCCGAAACAGGTCGCTGTCGTAGTTGGAGGGTATTCGGTCGAAGCGCGTGAAGTGCTCGGTGGAGGTGAGGATCCCCGCGACGCGCTCCAGGCCCATGCCGGTGTCGACGCACTTTTGGGGCAACGGGCCCAGGGCCCCGTCCTTCGGGCGATGGAACTGCATGAAGACCAGATTCCAGATCTCGATGCAGCGCGGGTCGTCCCGGTTGACGAGTCGGCCCCTCGTGGAACCCTCCGGTGTGAGGTCGATGTGAATTTCGGAGCACGGCCCGCAGGGCCCCGTCTCGCCCATGCTCCAGAAATTCTCCTTCGCCCCGAAGCACAGGACGTGTTCGTCGGCGTCGAGGCCCTCTTGCCGAAAGAGCTGCGTCCAGAGGCCGTGGGATTCCGCGTCGAAATCCGCCGGCTCTCCCGCCTTGGGCCTATAGACTGTGGCGTAGAGGCGTTCCTTGGGGAAGTGCCAGTGCTTCACCAGCAGTTCCCAGGCCCAGTGAATGGCCTCTGCCTTGAAATAGTCACCGAAGGACCAATTGCCCAGCATCTCGAAAAAAGTGTGGTGGTAGCCGTCGAAGCCCACGTCCTCCAGGTCGTTGTGCTTCCCTCCCGCCCGGATGCATTTCTGGGTATCGGCGATGCGGAGATAGGGATTCGGCCGCTGGCCCAGGAAGTAAGGAACGAAGGGATTCATGCCGGCATTGGTGAAGAGCAGGTCGGGAACGACCGGCCAGAGCGAGGCCGACGGGAGGATTTTGTGCCTCTTCGCGGCGAAGAATTCCAGAAAACTGCGGCGGATTTCGGCGGATTCCATGTTCCCCATTGTGTAGGCCGGAGCTTCGCCTTTCAATCCCCGAATGGAAGGAACTGCGATTCGCGAACGCCGAAGCGCGATTCCAAACATCTCTTCCCCGACCCTCTCTCCCGAAGGTGCACCGGAGCAAGCTTGTGGCATCGGGGAAAGCCTGACGCATCGGGAAGCTTGGCTTATCGGGGAAAACCATAGCCGGATGCGGAAAAGGGACGAAAAATCCCTTGACGCCGGAGGCAGAAGCCCTTTGTTGAGCCCTCAGATTCCGCGCCGATGACCAGAAGGCTCCATGAGGGGATTTCCGGTTCCATGAGGGGGGTTCTTCATCGGGGGCGGATGTAATTTGAAGGCAATGGCGGAGGTATTATGAAAGTCGTGTCGTCCCTAAAGTCCCTGAAGAGCCGCCATGCGGACTGCCGGGTCGTACGGCGGAAGGGACGGATTTACGTCATCTGCAAGAGCCATCCGCGCTTCAAGGCCCGCCAGGGTTGAGATTGTCATCGCCATGAAAAAGGAGATCCATCCCGATTCCCGACCGGTGTGCTTCTGTGACATCTCCACCGGACGGCGCTTCCTGACGATTTCGACGCTGCGCTCCAGGAACAAGGAGCGGATCGATGGGGTGGAGTACGAGCTCATCTACCGCGACGTGACCTCCGATTCCCATCCGGCCTACACCGGCGAGAAGCGCCTCGTCGACACCGCCGGCCGGGTCGAGAAGTTCCAGAGCAAGTTCCAGCGCCGTCGGCGCTGAGGGTCGTTCCATTTTCCTGTGCGGATTTCTAGGAAGAGGAGATCTGGCCAGCACTGTTCTCGTTTTTTTGTGCCTTGAAGGAGGAAATCGGGGCAAGGGATGTTGATTCTTCACCAGCGATCCCAAAACTTTTAAGTTTTGCTGCTGCGCTCCGCGCAGCAGGCGCTGGGCTTAAAGCCCAGCGCGGATCGCTGGAGTTGTTTCATTTTTTTGTGCGCCGCCTTGGCGAGGACAGCCGCTGGGGGGCTTCGCCCCCCAGCGACTGTCCTCGCCGTCCGCGTAGCGGACGAGAGCCCGCAGGGCTCTCAAGGCGGCGCGGCGGGTGATGAGCCCATGGGGTTTTTCTTCGCTGTCTTTGGATTCCGAAAGGAATCGCCCGCTCCGCGGGCCCCAGCGCGCCCACTCTGTGGGCGTGCTGCAAAGACAGCGAACAAACTTGCCGAAGCTGTGGGAAAACCCCATCACCCTCCTCCAGCTCACCCAGAGGCCCATCTTCGATGGACTGCCCAGAAATGGGGTTGTGAAGGGTCCTATCCCCTACACCCGAAAGATGCTGCCGAGGTTCTTGCCCAGGAGGGAGGAGAGGCCGAGGATGGTGACCCCCAGGAAGAGCATCGCCCAGACCCCCAGGGCGCA
>JAIRLG010000004.1 GCA_031259625.1 Puniceicoccales bacterium | reverse complement strand
AGCTGCTCCTTCTTCGCCTTCAGCTGTTGGATTTGCTCCTCCAGCGTGCCGCCGCTGATGAAGCGGTAGACGATGGTGGAGTGCTTCTGGCCCCAGCGGTGGACGCGGTCGATGGCCTGCCGCTCCACGGATGGATTCCACCAGGGGTCCATCAGGAAGACGTAGTCCGCCGCCGTCAGGGTGATGCCGACCCCGCCGGCCCGCAGGCTGATCAGGAAGGCGGCCGGGCCGGAGAGGCTCTGGAATTCCTGGACGATCTCCCCCCGCCGCACCGTCGCACCGGTGATCCGGAAGCGGGGGATGGAAGGGAAACGCTCCTGCAGCAGCCCTTCGATGCGCTCCAGAAAGCGGACGAATTGGCTGAAGATGACGACCTTCTTCTCGGCGAAAAAGGCCTCGGACAGCTTCGACTCCAGGCGCAGCAGCTTGCCCGACGAAGACCAGGGGCTATCGCCATGACCGGCCACCAGTGCCGGATCGCAGGCCAGCTGGCGGAGGCGCATCAGCTGGGCCAGGATGGAGAAGCGGTGCCGTTCGGCCGCCCCGGACCACTCCTCCCGGTACTGCTCCTGGGCCTTCCGCAGGGTCTGGGTGTAGAGGTGTTGCTGTAGGGGCAGCAGCGGGCAGCTGAGCTCGATCTCCGACTTCGCCGGCAGTTCCCGCAGGACTTCCTCCTTGGTGCGGCGCAGGATGAAGGGGCGCAGTTCTCTGCGCAGCTCCTTCAGGGCCGAGGGCTTCTGCAGGCGCTCCTGGAACAGGTTCCAGCTCCCCAAAAATCCCGGCATCAGGAAGCGGAAGAGATTCCACAGGTCCTGCAGGCGGTTCTCGATGGGTGTGCCGGTCAGGGCCAGCCGCGTCTTGGCCTTCAGGCCGAGGCAGGCCTGGAAGGTCTTCGTCCGCTCATTCTTGATCCACTGGGCCTCATCCAGCACCACGAAATTCCAGTCGACGTGCGTCAGCGCCGCCCGCTGCATCCGCAGCTGGGTATAGCTCGCGATCCGCAGCGAGGCCCCGGGAAATCCATTGGGCCGACCGACGATGGCCACCGACAGCTGCGGGAAAAATTTCCTCGCCTCGCCGTACCAGACATCCACTACGCCGGCCGGGCAGACCACCAGCGAGGGCTTTTCCGCAGCGAAGCGCTCCAGGACGACCAGCACCTGCAGCGTCTTGCCCAGGCCCATGTCGTCCGCCAGCAGGCCGTGGAGGTGGTAGGATGCCAGGCGACAGATCCACTCCACCCCTTCCCGCTGGTAGGGCCGCAGGAAGTTCGGCAGGACGGGCAGGGGCCCCGCTTCGGCCCTGCTGACCTCCTTCAGCCAGTCCTGTAGAGGGGTATCCGCCACGAGGCTCTGGGTCAGAGCTCCGTAGGAGGAGAGCAGCATGTAGGGCGGCAGAATGCCCGATGGGAACAGGGTGGCCGAGCGCTTCCACTCCGCCATCTGCAGGAGGGAATCCCGGGAAAGGCGCACCCAACCCCGTCGGGGCAGGAAGACCGCCTCCTCCTTGCCCCCTTTCAGGTGTTGGAGTTCTTCCTTGCCCAGGGCCAGCTCCGGCACCGTCCACTCGACGGAAATATGCTCCGCGTCCAGCGCCTTCGCCAGGGGCCGCAGCGCGACGATGTGCACGTTCTGCAGGAGCAGATTCAAGTCCTCCTCGCAGGAAATCTCGCTCCACATCTTCCACTTCGGCAGTTCTCGGCGGTAGAAGTGGATGAGCCGCTCCCGCTCGCGCAGGGCGTAGGTGTGCGGCGTATGCGTCGCGACGAATCCGGCCCGTTTGGCGTAGAAGAGGAAGCGCAGCCAGCTCTCCCTTTCCCGTCGGCCCCGCTCCGCCTCGTCGGCGTCGACCATCTGCCCTCGGTAGGAGGAGAGGGACAGCACTTCCACCTCCAGTGCATTGTTTCTCATCCGGAATTTCAGGCGTGGCCGCTGGGCCGCCAGCCTTTTCTTCCGCTTTACCGCCGCGAGCGACGGCGCGACGAAGCCGCCTTCCGCGGTCGCCTCCGTTCGGAGGTAATCCCAGAGCTCTCCTTCGACGAGGAGAACCGTCGCCACCTGGTAGCCCACGGCCAGCGAGGGGTCCTTGATGGAGGAGTGGAATCGCCAGGGCTCGACGGAGGCATCGATCACGACGTAGATGCGCTCCTTCGGCGACCGGAAGCGCACCAGCACCTCGTCGGTCTGCAGCTCCAGCTCCGTGCAGAGGCCGGCCTCGTAGATCTCGCGCCCCTTCTTCACGTCCGCCGCCGACCAGGCCTTCCCCTTGCGGAGGCGGGATAGGCGGTCCATCCAGGCGTCGATAACCGCCGGAGTCCAGCGCGACGAATCTCCTAAGGGCTGAGCATTTTCCGACATCGTTGACCGGATCCCATCGGGCGGATCGTCCTACAGTGGACAGGACGTCGGCAGAAAGGTGTAGGATAGGCCGAACTCCTCGGCGACGCGCCGGGCCAGATTTTGGACGCCGAAAACCTCCGTCGCGTAGTGGCCGCAGAAGTAGACGTTGAGTCCCTCCTCCTGGGCCAGGGTATAGTGGTGCTGGTGCCCCTCGCCCGTGATCAGGGTATGGTGGCCCTTTTCCCTCAAGGAGGGAATGACTCCGCCGCCGCCGCCGGAGGAGATCACGACGCGGTCGATGGCCTCCGGCCCGAAGCCCAGGTGAAGCGTCTGCGGGAACAGTTCCCGCAGTTTTTCCTCCAGCTCCGTCCGCGAGGCCCCCCAGTCCACCACGGCGGCGATGGGGTGCGGATGGCCTTCGTAGGGGAAATCCCAGGAGGAGACCTTCCGACCCAGCCGGACCGCAATGCTCGCGTTGTTCCCGATCTCCGGATGCAGATCCAGGGGCAGGTGGCTGCTGTAGACCGCGATGTCCTGCTCCAGCAGGAGGCGGTACTTCTGAAATCGGCTGCCCGTGACCGGGGCCGCTGGGGCCCAGAACAGGCCGTGGTGGACGAGGAGAAGATCCACTGCCTCCTTCGCCGCCGCTCGAATGCTCTCCAGGCTCGCATCCACCGCCGCGCCGATGCGCCCTAGCTTTCCGGAATTCTCGAACTGCAGCCCGTTGTGGGCCCCCGGATAGTCGGCAATGGCTTCCCGATTGACATACGCGTCGCAAAAGCGGACAATGGAGCTGAGTGAGGCTTCCATAAAGTGCAAAGAGGTGCAGGACTAAGATGCGAGCTTTCCCCCACCTGAGCAATATTTTTCTCCTCGGTCTCGGCCTAAGCGCCGTCGGAGGGAATGCCACCGTTCGAGACGATGAGGCCTCTCCGCCCTCCCGGGCGGCCAGAATCGCGGAGGCCGAGGCCGGAAGGCGGAAGGCCCTGGCCCAGATTCAGGAGGGGGCCCTCGAACCGGCTCTGTTGATCTACGAAGCGCTCCTGCCGGAGGAGGATATTTTTACGGGCGAATCCTACGCCGTCCTGCTGGGCCAATACGTCTGGCTGCGGCTCCAGCTCGCCCTGACGGAAAAGCTGGGCCCATTTCTGCTCCTCAGGATTCAGGCCCAACCGGAGCTCCTGCAGCACCTGCCGACCTGGGAGGCCCTGTGGAATGTGGTGCAGGCGCTGTCCGCGCAGGGAAAATTCGAAAAGGCGCTGCAGTTTTTTCAGAACGGGAAGGCCCTGGCGGAGGGCCTTCGCGCGCCCACGGAGGAGGTGGAAATCTACCATCTCTTCGTCGAGACCTACCTCCTGTTCCAATGCCACTACACGCACACGAGTCACCTCCGGGCCAAGGAACTCCTGGAGCGCTACCATGCCCTGCGGGATCCCTCGCTGCGGGAACACATCCATTCCTTCCTCCTGCTCTATCTGGGGGAACTGGAAATGCTGCTGGGGAATGAGGAGGTCGGTCGCCTGCACCTGCAGGTTTTAAGGGAACATTTTCCCCAAACTCCCAACGACATCCGTTCGCGTCTTTTCCTGGCGGAATGGGACGAATCCCACGCCTCGACCCAAGAGGCCTATGCTTCAGCCTACGAATCCCGCGCCCCAGCCCGTGAATCCTGTGCCTCGTCTCAAGAATCCCATACTTCATCCCAAGAAACCCACACCCCAGCCTGCGGTGAAGTCCGCGCCTCAGCCCAAAAATCCCATGCCTTAGCCCATGAGTCCCACAGCATCCTGGAGGAGTTTGTGGAGAAAAATCCCCAGAGTCCCTTCGTCCCGAGATTGCTCTACGCCTCCGCGCAGCAGAGTCGTCGCCGGGGATTCAAATCCTATCCCCAGGCCATCGGGCTTTTGGAAACCATCCTCCACGCCCATCCGGCATCGGCCTTCTGCCTGCCGGCCAAGCTGCTGGAGGGCGAGCTGTTGCGCGAGCTGCACCAGTTCTTCGGCGCGCAGCTCCTCTACGAGGATTTGCTCAAGGGGTCCGGATTGTCGGAGGCGCTGAGGGCCTGGGTCCAGCTGCTCCGCCTGCGCTGCGTCCTGGCGCTCCATCCCCACGATCCGGAGGAGCAGATGAGAGCCCTATCCCTGCTGAGCAGCGTGGTCGACGGACCCCAGATTCCCAAAGCATTGCAGGCCGAGATCCGCTTCCAGCAGGTGTGGCTGCTCTTCGAAACCCACCGCTTCTCCGAACTGAGGCAGGTCATCAGCCGGGTCGCATCGGACTTGCTCGCCAATCCCTCGCTCTCACCCCAGGAGCGCTACTGGATCCGGCGCATGCTCTCCATTGCCCAACGGGTTGCCCGGGAGGAGAAAGATGCGGAGAGCGAGCGCAAGCTGAACGAGCTTCAGCAGCGCTTGGTTACTCCCTGAGCCCGGTGGGGCGTGCAATGGCCCCGCCGCAGGCGGCCGCCTGCGGCGAAGGCGCTCCCATGGGAGCGCCCCCTGGCGAAGCCAGGGGGCCATTGCACGCGTGATCCCGGCCCTGCGACTAATCCCCTCCGCTCGGAAATTTTTCGATTCCTTTCACCCGAGAGCGAAGACTTTTCAATTCCCTTCCCCCCAGGAGCTTCAATTTCCTCCGCTCAGGGGTGGAAACTTTTCAATTCTCCCCTCACCCGAGAGCAAAGGCTTTTCCTCCGCCTGGGAGTGAAGATTTCTCCCCCGATTTCCCTGCCGGCTTTCGATTCCGAAGGAATCAGGCCCGCTCCGCGGGCTCCCCGGAGGGCCCAGGACGGCGTCCCCGTCCTGGGCCCTCCGGGGGAAAGCCGGCAGGGGAATTTTTCTGGCGCAGAGGGGAACTTGACTCACCCGAGGGCCCGCCGCTCGACGTGGGCGCCCAGGCGCCGCAGTTTTTCCTCGAAATGCTCGTAGCCGCGGTCGACGTACTCCGCATGGGTGACCTGGGTAAAACCATCGGCCATGAGTCCGGCCATGTAAAGGGCCGCCGCCGCCCGCAGGTCCGTGGCCTCCACCCTCGTCCCCCGCAGGGAACTCGTCCTCATCTTCAGTCCGCCGGAAAATACCTCGCAGCGGGCCCCCAGGCGCTCCAGCTCCCGGGCGTAGAGAAATCGCTGGGGATAAATGTGGTCCTGGAGGGAGCTCTCGCCCTCGGCCCGGCTCATCAGCACCGCCAACGGGGCCTGTAAATCAGTGGGAAAACCCGGATAGGGACTGGCGTGAGCCCCGGTGGCTTGGAGCTTCTGTCCCCCGCAGACCCGCAGGCAATTTCCATTCAATTGCCACTCGGCTCCCATGGCGCGCAGGACGAAGAGCAGAGCGCCCAGCTCCCCATGGGGAAAGGGCTCGATGCGCAGCGGCTCCGAGGTATGGCCGGCGCAGAGCCCCAGCAACGCCCAGGTGCCCGCTTCGATGCGGTCGGGGGAAA
>JAIRLG010000073.1 GCA_031259625.1 Puniceicoccales bacterium | reverse complement strand
CAGGCCATCGACCGCGTCCACCGCTGGGGCCAGAAGCACTCCACCATCGTCTACCGCTTCATCAGCGGCGGCACGCTGGAGGAGCAAATCCAACAGCTGAAGGCGAAGAAGGAGCAGCTTTTTCGCCACGTCCTGGATCCCCTCCTGGGCCCCGGCGCCGCCACCGACTTCTTCCTCAGGCACCTGCCGGAGCTCCTGCGGGCGCCACGGGACGAAAACGGTCACCGAGTCGATCGCTGAAAGCTTGCCTGCGGGTGCCGAAGCTGAGCACTAAGTTTTGGGGTTGATTTTGGAGGGTTTAGTTTTTTTTGGGGGCCGCCTTTGGGCCCGAAGGGCCCTGGCGCCCCGCGCCTGCGGCGCGCTCTGCGCGTCCGCAGGGCGCGGGGCGCCGCGAGAGGGGCAGGGAAAGTCCCTTTCCCTGCCCCTCTCGCAAAGGCGGCCCCCAAGCCAATCCAAACACCACAGCAGTTCCAGACTTCCCGCTAGATACCGCAGCGCCCCCCAAACTGGCCCCAACCCTACAGTGCCAGTTTTCAGGCGGTCTCAAGCCAATCTCACACCCCATCTCTCCCCTCCTCGTTTCCGACCAGCCCACCCTCACAGTTTCCAAACAGACCTCCGACAGGCTCCAACGAGTCCCAACCGAACTCTTCCAGGCCAAAACCGCCCTTTAGGATTCCTCCGCCATGGCCTGGGCCGCCGAGGCGAAGTCGTGCGGGGTCTGGAAATTTTTATAAACACTCGCGAAGCGGATGTAGGCCATGGGATCGATCTGCCGGAGCTCTTCCAGCACGACGTCCCCGATCATCCGGGACGTGAGGGGGCGCTTCTCCTGCCCCCGAATGGTCTGGACAATCCGCTGATGCAGCTGCCGGATGCTCTCGTCGCTGCGGGCGTCCTTTTTAAAAGTTTTCTTCAACGCCGAGAGAATTTTCTGGGGCTCGAAGGTCTCCCGCGAGCCGTCGCGCTTGAGGACGACGAGGTCGGCGACGCAGCAGCTCTCCAGGGTGGAGAAGCGGTAGCCGCAGTGGGGACAGCGCCGCCGGCGCCGCACCACCGTACCCTCGTCCTGCAGCCGGGTGGCGCTGACCTTGGTATGGGGATGCCGGCATTCGGGACAGCGCATGGGAAAAATCGGCCGAGATCAGGTCCTCTGGGGCGTTTCCTCCAACAGCGCCCGGATGTAGTCCTCGCGGGAGAAGGGCTGCAGGTCGTCCGCCTTTTCTCCGAGGCCGAGGAAGTAGATGGGGATGCGGAGCTGGTGGTAGATGCCCACCAGGGCCCCCCCACGGCTGGTGCCGTCCAGCTTCGTCATGATCAGGCCGTCGAGGCCGAGGCTCTGGTGGAATTGCCGGGCCGAGTGGATGGAATTGACCCCCAGGCTGCCGTCCAGGACGAGCCAGACATGCTCGGCGGCCGGCTCGCCGTGCTTCTGCAGAACCCGCCGGATCTTCAGCAATTCCTGCATCAAACCCTCCTTGGTGTGCAGGCGCCCGGCGGTATCCAGGAAGAGGAGGTCTTTTCGGCGATGGCAGGCCGCCCGATAGCTGTCGTAGGCCACCGCGGCCGCATCGGCCCCCGGCTGGCTGGCGACCAGCTCGAAGCCCAGGCGCCGCGACCAGATGGCCAGCTGCTCATTGGCCGCCGCCCTGAAGGTATCGCAGGCCCCCACCAGGACCTTTCGTCCCTGCGCCTGGAAAAAATGGGCGCACTTGGCCGCACTGGTGGTTTTGCCGGAGCCGTTCGTCCCGACCAGGTAGACCACTTCCGGTGGCCGGCCTTCCCCGGGCGGTTCCAGGCGCCCCTCCGAGCCCTCCAGCAGCTGCCGGAGCACCTGGGCGGTGCGGGCCAAAATGTCCTGGGCCTGGGGATTTTCCCCAAAATCCTGCCGGAGTCTTTTGAGGATTTCCTCCGTCGTCTCGACGCCGAAGTCGGCGGCGTAGAGGGCCTCCTCGACCGCCTCCAGGCTCTCCGGCCGCAGCCGGCCGTGGAAGAGCCCTCCCAGCCTTTGGGCCAGCTGCTGCTTCGTCTGGGCCAACCCCTGGCAGAATTTTTTAAACAGGCCGAACACCGCTTCGCTTCCTCCGCCGGAGGAATTTCCTTCCCGGGAAAAATCCAAAGGGCCTCTCCCCCGAAGTCCATGCCAAAAGCAGTTCTGCCGGGGCCGTCCGGATGGAGGCTGGGCGGGTGCTTAGGCGGCCGAGCGTTGCCTCGGTGCCAAGGGCTCGGTGCCCTATGGTTCGGCACCATGACCCGGCGTTGTGTATAGCTTGGTGTTATGGTTTGGCGCTGTCTTCGCAAGGGCCAAACCCCCTCCGGGGGTTTGGCCCTTGATGCCCGCTTCGCGGGCGATTCCTCCGGAATCCGAAGACAGCGCCAGATTTTCAACCCCGAAATCTCCTCTCCACATCTTTAGGCTTTTCTTTCCCGCTTTTCGGGACAGAAGAGAAAGGCACATGATCATCAGGCATTACCAATTGGATGCGGACGAGGCTTCCTGGACTCCCGGCGCCCGAGAGGCCTACAATTTCGCCGTCGCCATCACCGGCAAGAAAAAGCCTAAAGTTCCCTTCCTCTACGAGGAGATCGTCTTCCACGATACGGACCCCTCCCAGAAGGTCTTCTACGACCCTCTGCCTTTCCAGAAGGCCTTCCGGGCACCGCTGGAGGACTGCGACCTGGTCGTCCGCTTCGGTGGCCTCCATCCGGTCCATTTCGCCCAGGACTACGACTGGGATTCCCAGGGTCTGCGCGTGAGAAAATTCCCCAACGGCTTCATCCTCAAGCCGGTTTTCGAGGCTTCGTCGCGACACGAGGCCTGCCGTGTGGCCGTCACGCCCCCCATCACCTACCTCTCCCTCTGCTGTGCCTACCGGCAGGAGCCCCGGGCATTTTCCTCGCTGGCCATCATCATCCACCGGGTGCTGGAGCACGGCGTGTCCCTGAAAGTCCCCTACCGCGAGTTCCACTCCAAGCAGGAGATGGGCGAAGTGGGTCGGGGTCTTCTCCATACGCTGAAATCGCGCCTGCGGCGGAAGAAGCGTCATTGAGGAAAATGCCCAGGCGCGAGGAGGTGCCTTGGGTACGGGGAACTCCGATACCGCTGGGCCGTTGCCGGAGAGAGCAGCGGAGTTTTTTGCCTAGGAGCTGAGCACCCGCGGTTCGGAAGGGCTCGGC
>JAIRLG010000066.1 GCA_031259625.1 Puniceicoccales bacterium | reverse complement strand
CGGGACTTTCAGAGGAATTACGAATCCCTTCTGCGCACGAGGAACCGGCAGCTGGAGGAATGTTTTCGGCGCAGCGGCATCGATTCCTTCGCCATTTCCACCGATGTCCCCTTTCTCCACGCCTTCGACTCCTTTCTGAAAACGCGCCATGCGCGCCGCTGAGCAGCCGTTCCGTGTTTCGGAATCCCTCCGCTGGGCGCCTCAGCACTGGCCGGCGCGGTGGAGGGAGTTTCGATTCATTTGAGTCATCACCTGAGTCCTAGACATCCATGCTGAGCCTGAGCCAGACGCGGCAGTTTTTGAGGGACCTGAAGCTCCGGCCGAAAAAGTCACTGGGGCAGAATTTTCTGGTCGACCCGAACATCGTCCGGAAATCCCTGGCCATGGCCGAGCTCGCTGCGTCGGACACGGTCGTGGAAATCGGCCCGGGCCTGGGCACCCTGACACAGGGGATTTTGGAGAGCGGAGCGGAGCTCTACGCCGTCGAATGCGACCGGAGGCTCTGCGCGCATTTGAGGAAAAGCCTGGGGGAAGCTTATGGGGAGCGCTTCCACCTGCTCCAGGGGGATGCCGTGGCCTTTCCCGTAGCGGAGAAACCGGAAGAAAGGGACTGCAAAGTGGTGGCGAATCTGCCCTATGCGATTTCCACGCCCTGGATGGATGCCCTGCTGGGCCAGGCGGTCCTGCCTGCGCGCCTCGTCGTCCTGCTCCAGCGAGAAGCGGCGGAGCGCTTTCTGGCCCCCGTCGGGACGAAGGCCATGGGCCCCATCGCCCTCTTCCTCCAGTCGGCCTATGACAAGGTCGAGGCCCATCCGGTATCCTCCCATTGCTTTTTCCCAAAACCGGCGGTGGACTCCGTTCTGCTGAGCCTGTCCCTCAAGCCGGAGCCCTTTCTCTTCTCCTGCGGGACGAAGCTCCTCCTACGCCAACTCTTCACCCAGCGCCGCAAGCAGCTGGGGCATCTGATGACCCAATACTTCCCACCGGCCCTGGCCGCTACCTGGTCGGAGCTGCTGCGCCGGAATGGCCATTCCCCCACGGCGAGGCCGGAGGAAATCCCGGTGGAGCTGTGGCAGCGGTTGGAATCGGGCCTGTCGTCCCAGTGCTAGCGCTGTGGCAGCGGTTGGAATCGGTATCCAAGTGCTAACCTGCCGATTCAGTGGTTTTTTGGGGGGTGCGATGGCCCCCTGGCAAAGCCAGGCGGCTGTTTTCATGAAATGAAAACAACCGAGTCTGAGAACGGCCTTCGGCCGTTCTCAGACGGGTCATCGCACGGGAAGGACAAAGGAATACCGTGGAATGACGCTCACTCCGGCAGGGGCCAGCGGAAGGCCTGGGCCGAACGCGCCTTCAGACTGGCGGGATCGACCTCGATGAGACAGCCGCGGAGCTGAACATCTTCACTGGCGACCTCCGCCCGGGGAGGGACGTTCTGCAAAAGGCTCGGCAGCCGGGCCTCGATTTTATGCCCGATGATGGAGCGGTAGGGACCGCACATCCCGAGGTCGGTTATGTAGGCGGTGCCGCCGTCCAGCACCTGGGCATCGTTGGTCTGGACATGGGTATGGGTGCCCACCACGGCCAGCGCCCGACCGTTGAGGTACCAGCCCATGGCCATTTTCTCGGCCGTCGTCTCGGCATGGAAGTCGAAGATCCAGGCATCGATCTCCGGATGCCGCTCCAGCAGCTCACCCGCCGCCCGAAAGGGCGAAGAATCGATGGGAATTTTCATGAACTCGTGGCCCAGGAGGCAGGCGATGCCGAGACGCTTGCCGCAGAAGGGCAGTTCGACCCAGGAGGCTCCGGGCGCCGAGGCGGAAAAATTAGCCGGTCGGCAGACGAAGGGAACGGAATCGATCTCGCCGATAAATTCCTTCTGTCCCCAGGCATGGTTCCCCAGCGTGAGGGCCGGAATGCCGGCGGCGTGCAGCTCGCGGGCGATGGCGGCGGTGATGCCGGAGCCCTTATCCGAGGCGGAATTCTCCCCATTGGCCAGGACGAGGTCGAGGGAAAATCGCTCCCGAATGACCGGCAGCTGGCTGAGCACCAGGGCCCGTCCGGGCTTGCCGAGAATGTCGCCGAGAAAAAGGATACGGGCGGAAGAAGCTGGATTCATAAAAATTTAAAATTCACGGATGCTCCTGCCGGCACTCCCATAGCTGCCACAAAAATTCAAAATAAATTAAGGTTCACGGATGTTCCTGCCGGCATTCCCATCGCTGGAGTTGCTGCCAGAGCCAGAGGCTGACGATGGTCAAAACCATAGAAATGAGGCGACCGAAGAAGAAACGGATGACGAGGCGGTCGATCAGATCCAATCTCCGGAGGCATTTTCCCCAAAAAACACCGGCGCGCTTCATCCTTCGATCCAACCTTTATCATCTTCGAATCCAATCCAGAACACAGACATTGGGATGAGCTTTTCAGGGCTGGGCGGCGAAAATCTCCTCCGGTTTGAAGAAGCGCTTGATCTCGGCGGACGCCGTTTGGGGACTGTCCGACGCGTGGGCGATGTTGCGCATCTTGTCCGTCCCCCAAGTCCGGCGAATCGTGCCGGGCGCCGCCGTGCGGGAATCGGTATCGCCCAAAAGCGTGCGGACGCGGGTGACCACATCGGGCCCCTCGAGGATCAGGAGGATGACCGGCCCCGCGCTCATGAACTCCACGATTTCCTGGAAAAAGGGCAGGTGGGCGAGGTGGGCGTAATGTTCGAGCCAAACGCCATCCGGCACCTCTCTCATCTTGCAGGCGACGAGGTGAAATCCGGCCCCCTCGAAACGGGCGAGAACCTCTCCCACATGGTGGCCCTCCAGGCAGTCGGGCTTCAGGATGATAAGCGTGCGTTCCATAGGCTGTGTTATTCTTGGCGGTTCTAAAGGACTGGGCACCGACGCATCCCTGGCGGACAAAACGCCTGGAACCGGAACGGCCGGAGCGGGGGAATTCTCCTCTTGGCCCGCTGGGGCCGACGCGCCGGCCGGAGCGGACTGCGCGGAAGTAATACGGGACGGCAGCACCGTGGTCTGGGCATTTCCCTCCAGCCAAGAGCCAAACACCAGAGCGATGCCGGCAAAGCCGCAGCCCCAGGCCCGGCGCCAGATGCGCGAGAAAAAACTCTTCCGATGCGGAGCCAGCATCACGAGACCTGCTCCTCCAGTTCCTTGGCCTTCGACTCCGGACGCGCTTTGGGACGCACCTTCGGCCCCGAAGGAACCCCCCGGGCCTTATTTTCCCAGCTGCTCTTCTCCTTCACCTTGACGGCCTCCTTGCCGATGCGCTGGCGCAGGTAGTAGAGCTTGGCCCGGCGCATGGGGACGCTTTCGCGCTCCACCTCGATCTTCTCGATCCTCGGCGAGTGCAGTGCAAATACCCGCTCGACGCCCTCGCCGAAGGACACCCGTCGCACCGTGAAGGAGGCGTGGATGCCGGAGCCGCGGCGCGCGATGACGATGCCCGCGAATATCTGGATGCGCTCCTTCTCGCCCTCGCGGATTTTCACGTGCACCCGTACCCCGTCGCCGATTTTGAATACGTCGCGGTTGGGCTTCAGCTGCTCCTGCGTGATTTTTTGGATAAGGACGTTCATCGTGCACCTCCTGGAATTGAGGAACCAAGCTAGTGAGGGACGGGAGGGAAATCAATCCTTTTCGCCGCGTTTTTGCCAGGCCTCCCAGAGTTCGGGTCGCCGGGCCCGGGTACGGGCGAGACGCTGCTGTTGGCGCCAGTCCCGAATGGCTTGGTGATGGCCGGAGAGGAGGATCGGCGGTACGGCCCAGCCGCGGAAGATCTCCGGACGGGTGTACTGGGGGAAGGACAAGAGGCCCCCGGAAAAGCTGTCCTGCTCCAGGGACTCCCCGTCCCCCAGGACTCCGGGAATCTGGCGCACCAGCGCATCGATGAGGACCGCCGCCGCCAGGGTTCCGTTGCTGAGGACGTAGTCGCCGATGGAGATCTCCTCATCCACCAGATGCTCCCGTACGCGCTCGTCGATGCCCTCGTAGTGGCCCGAGAGGAAGATGAGCCGTTCCATCTGGGCCAGTTCCCGGGCCCGGGATGTGGAGAAGGGCTTCCCTTCCGGCGAGGGATAGATGACCCGGGCCGAAGGGGCATCTTTCCTCAGCTCCTCCACCGCCGCGAAGAGCGGCTCCGGCTTCAGGAGCATACCCGCTCCGCCCCCGAAGGGAGGCTCGTCGGTGATGGCGTGCTTCCCGCGGGCCCAGCGGCGAAGTGAGTGGACGGCGATGCGGACGAGGCCCTTTTTCTGGGCCCGGGCCAGGATGCTGGTCTCCAGAAAACCCGTGAGCATTTCGGGAAAGAGGGAAACCACATCGATGAGGACTGCTTCCATTTTTCGAGAGAAAGGTAAAGCCCGGAACGCGGCCTGGCCGAACTCAGAATTTAGAGAAAGAGGGAAACGACGTCGATGAGAACTGCTCCCATTTCCCAAGAGCGAAAGTTCAAAGGTGGACCGCCGGCTCCGGGAACGAACTCAGGAGGCCTCGCGGCGCTTCTGGGCGAGCAGGCTGCGGACGGTGTCCGTCGGCTTGGCCCCAACACCCATCCAGTAGGTGGCCCGCTCCAGGCTGAGGGTGCAGAAGGGCGTCTGGCCCCGGGCCTGTGGATTGTAGTTGCCGATTTTTTCGACGAAACGCCCATCTCGCCGGGCCGTCGACTCCGCCACCACGATCCGGTAGGCCGGCCGGTGGAGGGAGCCGTGACGCTG
>JAIRLG010000054.1 GCA_031259625.1 Puniceicoccales bacterium | reverse complement strand
CCGAGGCGGCCGGGTATGAGAGGAACGGCTGCCTGAGCAGCCACCTCCATCACATCGGCCAGCCTTTCATTAGCCTCCTGAAACACATCGGAAAAAAACTGGTTCCAGGAAGGATCCTGACCTTTCAGGATACTTTGGGCGAAATTCTCGTTGATCTTTTCGATCAGAAAGCTGACGGCTTTGGCCAGAAGACATAGGCCCACCAAAGCTCCGACGATTATGGCCGGAATATAATAGTAGGGGCCGCCCATGACGATCAGCAGGGCGGCAGCGCCCAAAAGGGCCGCAGTGGCTTTGTGGGGATCAATCTCTTTTCCAGATGCTTTTTGGATCAGGGTCGCTGCAAAGTTCGCTATGCCATCGACAAAGGTGGAGACGATCTTGAGCCTCGAAGAGAGGTCACGGTAGTGGTTTTCTCCGTGTACGGCCAGCTTGCAGAGACTGCGAATTCCTGAGTCAATCCCTACTTCCTTCAGGACGGACTCGAGATGTTGGCTTAGGATTTCCTGGCATTCGATCTTGGACATGCCCTCGCGCAATCTCAGAGCTTTTAAAAAATCTTTATCCAGTTTTTGTGTCTGCAGATAGGCTACAGGATCTTGCGAACTGGGCGCGTTCCGCAACTCGTCCATGAGGCTCATGACGGGTGTTTCCGCCTTGCGCAAGGCAGCTAAAATGGCAACACCTCTTTCGGAGGCCTCTTCTGGAATGGCTTCGATCGACGCTCTAATCGATTGAGCTTTGGCATTGATCTGTTCCAGGAGCGTGTGGCGAAGATCCTCATCGGCACCCGACGCCATCGATTGGGCAAGGGTCTGGGAGCCAATCGAGGAGTGGAAGAGTTGAATGGCCTCATGGACGTTTGCATTGGCACCGATCGCCACCGCCAGAGCGGCCGTATTTCTTACCCTAAACTCATCCATGATCCACGCCCTATCTCGAAAAAACTCTCCAACTCGCCCCTCCTATTCTTTAAAAAGAATCGCCCGGGTCAATCCTTATGAGACGTCGCCGTAATTTCGCAGAAGGAAACTGGGGGTCTATCTTGACGGGAATCGCTTGGTCCCGGCGAGAATCGCTTCGACGGCCGATCGCCCTCCGGTCGAGCCTGTCTTCGGCATTGACCTCATCTCCAATCGGGATTATATGAAAGCTTCACCCTGAGATCGTTCCATGCATGCCGAAGTTCGGGAGAGGGGAGGTGCGGCCCGTCATGCCAATCGCATCGCCGCGGTGCAGTTCCTCTACCTGTGTATCCAGCGGGGAGAGGGGGAATTTTCCCCGGAGCTTTTTTCGGATTTCTGCCAAATGCTCACCTATGCTCCGGAGAAGTTTTCCTTCGCCGAGGAGCTGGTCCGGGGAGTTCTGGGACAAATTCCTTTCCTCGATGGGCGGATCGCCTCCCGGGCGGCGCACTGGAAGCTGTCGCGCATGGCGAAGGTCGATCTCTGCATCCTGCGCCTGGCGACCTATGAGCTGTTTTTCACCGAAAATGTCCCCGCGGTCGTCATCATCGACGAGGCCATCGAGGTCGCCAAGGCCCTTTCCTCCCCCGAAAGCGGGTGCTTCATCAACGGCCTGCTGGATCGCCTGAAGGATCGCGGGGAGTGCCCGCGCCAGGCTTCGGCGGCCGTTCGCCTCGTCCTGCCCTGTGGAAACGCTCCGTAGCGACAAGTACCACCCATGGGCCGAGGCCCTCGCCCTGCGCCGGCAGGGATCGGGGCAGAGCATCGTCCTCACCAACGGCTGCTTCGACCTGCTCCACGTGGGCCATGTGGGGGCCCTGCAGGCGGCCTCGCGCTTGGGCGATCAGCTCTGGGTGGCCCTCAACGATGACGAGAGCGTCCGGCGGTTGAAGGGCTCCGGACGGCCCATCCAGAGTCTGGAGGAGAGGGCCTTCATGCTCGGCGCCCTGGCCTGGGTTCACGGGATATTTGCCTTTCACGGGACACAGTTGGCGGAGGAGATGGAGCAGTTCCGTCCGGACATCTACGTCAAATCCGGGGATTATTCGCTGGAGAAGCTCCATCCCGAGGAACGTTCGGCCCTGGAGCGTATCGGCTGCCACATCCATTTCGTCCCCTTCCTGAAGGGCTACAGCACCACCGGTCTCATCGAGCGCCTGCGGAGGCCGGAGGCGGTTGGGGGAGAGTAGTTCTGCCGCGCGACGGCCCGTCCGCTTGGCGGCGCTCCGCGCCGCCAAGCGGACGAGGACATTCCGAAGGAATGTCCCTTTTTCTTCGAAAAAGGGCCGTCGCGCGCGGAGACACAGACAGCTCCTAGAGAGCCAGATGGTTTCCAGAGAACTAGACGGCTCATAGGCAGACCAATAGCTCTGGACTTGACAGACAGAGGGAGCCTCTTTGGCTCCGCTTTCCACAAGTTCGAGCCTCATGAAGCCCACTTATCATCCTTCCAAAATCCGACGGGCCAGGAGATTCGGCTTCCGCGCCCGGGCGGCGACGGCCTCCGGGCGGAGAATATTGGCCCATCGGCGCCGGAAGGGACGCCGGCTCCTGGCGGTTCCAACACGGGTCAAGGCCTGAGCCGCTTGGCTCCTTCGCTGAAGTTCCGCCGGCACCAGCGCCTGCATCGGGCAAAGGATTTCGCCTCCCTGAGGGAGACACGCGCCCGGGTGGATGGCGTCCACTCCTTCCTGAAGTACGGATTTCTCCCACGAGAAGGCCGGGCTCATCTGTGTGCCCGCATCGCCCTGGTGGTGAGCAAGAAGCTGGGGCCATCCTGCTTCCGGCATCGGCTAAAACGCCTCATGCGGGAGGCCTTTCGCCGGCACCAGCACCAGCTGCCTCCCGGCATCGACCTGCTCTGGGTGGCCCGTCGGGATATGCCGGCCCGATGGGAGGAGATTCGAGAAGAATTCCGATTCTTTGTGGAACGCCTGCCGTCGCCGGAGAAACAGTCGGCGAAAAACTGAGCCTTTTCTTCACCCGGGCCCGGAAAGTTTTGGGCTTGGACTTGAAGGTTTAGGCAGATCGGCAGGGCCTAAGAAGGATTTTCGATCTGGCCGAAGGAAAATTTGAGTTAGACCTCCTGGGCCTAGGAGAGATTCTCGGGCCGGCCGAAGAGCTGTTTCAGCGCAGCGGGCAGTTCTTCCGCCGACAACGGCTGGGCCCGATGTTCGCCCAGAGGAGCATGATCGCCGGCGAAGGCAGCCGTTTCGGATTGGCGCAGCTGGCGCAGCGTCGTCACCTGGCCGCTGCCGGAGGGGCCCCGGGCCACCGAGTGCTTCGCCAGCGCCGATGGAGTCGCTCCGGAAGCCGGAGAATGACCGGCCTCGACCGTGGGATTTCTCAGGGATGAAATGCTGGGCCCGTCCATATCGACTGTTTCCTGGACTTATTTCTTCCTGGGGTCATGTTCGCGGTCGTAGCGGGCGGCCTCCTCGGCCTGGGCCAGGTAGTCCTCCAGTTTCCGGATCCAATGCTCGGCCGATTCCACAAAAATTCCCAATTCATCCTCGAAATTTTCCGGATGCCGGAGCGGCAGGTCGAAGGCCCGGAGGATGACCAGGGTCTGGGTCTGCCGGTCGAGGGCCAGGGTCGAGCCTTGGGTCTCGTGCCAGAAGTAATTCGCCTGCAGCAGCCATTCGTAGATCCGTTCCTTGTGCTCGATCGGCGCCATGCCCAGGTAGGCGTAGACGACGAGCTGGGAGCGCTCGCCGTCCAATTCCAGGTTCAGAATAACCTTGTCGTCGAAGAGGAGGATGCAGTGGTCCTCTTCGTCCAGGGCCAATCGGTTCAGGCGCAGGGAATGGCTCAGCCGACCCAGCAGCTCATTGACCTCCGTCCTCAGATCCATTCCCATCAGCTCTCCGCAAAAGTGCCGAAGCGTATTTTATCTAAAGAAGCTTTTAAGGGCTTGCAATTCCTTCTTTCTCATTTGTCTCTGGGCCAAGGCGATCCGGTTCTCCGGTGAGCCGTCGAGAAGTGTCTTTGTTCGCCGGGGCTCCTTATCGATTTCCCAACTTGGCGAGAAGAGTATCACTGAGAGACATTATGGATATCTATGTAGGAAATCTTTCCTATGACACGAGCGAGCTCTCGCTCCGCACGGCCTTCGAGGCGCATGGAACGGTCGCAAAGGCCCGGGTCGTCACCGACAAAATCTCCGGCCGTTCCCGCGGATTCGGTTTTGTGGAGATGCCGGATGCGCGGGAGGCCTCCCGAGCCATCGAGGCCCTCAACGGCAGCGAGCTCGACGGGATGGCCTTGACCGTCAATGAGGCCCGGCCGCGGGAGGACCGTCCCCGCGATTTTCGCCGCGAAGGAGGGGGAGGATTCCAGAGGGATTACCAGAGCGGCCCCCGCCGTTCCGGTGGATTCAACGACCGCTATCGGGACGGCCATCGCAACGATCGTCCGGGCGGATTCGGCTCCCG